>NZ_JALBGZ010001620.1:0-430 GCF_023006515.1 Bradyrhizobium sp. PRIMUS42 | reverse complement strand
ACATCGACGGAGGGGCGATGCCGCGACACCGGCGGGCCGTCCTTGATCGCGATCTGATAGCGCAGGCCGATGCGCTGGAGCAGCATGTGGCGGGCGCCGGGGGCGATATAGGCGCAGCCCGGAAGCACGGGCTCGCCGTCCTCGGCCTCCTTGACCCTGATCTGGCAGACGGTGTCGAGACGCCTGGCAAAGGCCGCGGTGAATCCTGCCGGCATGTGCTGGACGATGACGATCGGCGGACAATGTGGCGGCAGCATTTCGAGGACATCATTGAGCGCTTCGGTGCCGCCCGTCGACGCACCGATGCAGACGATGCGTTCCGTCGTCGGCCGAACCCTGCCCTGCACCGGCGGCGGGATGATCGCGTCGGCCGTCAGCTTCTTCTCGATCGCCCGTCGCTCGGAACGCGGACGAACCCGCGCGCGCGCCG
>NZ_JALBGZ010000161.1:0-10371 GCF_023006515.1 Bradyrhizobium sp. PRIMUS42 | reverse complement strand
GCCTCGCGCACCTCGGGAGGAATCGGCGGCACCACGGAAAGGCCCGCCGTCAGCGCCTTGAAATAGAGCCCGGTGCCGCCGATGAAGATCGGCAGGCGGGCTTCCGCCTTCGCCTCGCCGAGCGCCTTTGCCGCGTCAGCCACCCAGGCGCCCGCCGAGAAATTCACGGCCGCATCGACATGGCCGTAGAGACGGTGCGGAGCGCGGGCCTCCTCGCCCTGTGTCGGCCGTGCCGTGATGATGCGGAGGTCACGATAGACCTGCATGGAATCGGCATTGATGACGATACCGCCGGTGGCGAGCGCAAGCTCCAGCGCCAGCGCCGACTTGCCGCTGGCGGTCGGGCCTGCGATAAGCACGGCCTCGCCAATAGCCCTTCTGCTGACCTGCTCCTCGCTCACGAAAACCTCAAATGTCCCTCGTCGCCACGCTGATCTGCAACCCTGACAATCCTGCGCTCGACTCGACCATCGTCGACGGCGCCCGCGCCGTGCTGCCGCGGGCAGCTCCCGCGCACTGGCTGTTCGACGGGGTCGCGGTCGACATCCCCTTCGGCGCCGACAGTAACCTCGAAGGCGACCGTCACGCCATCGAGCAGCGGCTCCGCGAGCTGCGCGGCGACCTGCCCATCGACATCGTCGTGCAGCCTGTCGGCGTTCGGCGCAAGAAGCTTTTTCTTGCCGACATGGATTCCACCATGATCGGCCAGGAATGCATCGACGAGCTCGCCGATCTCGTCGGGGTGAAGGGGCATGTGGCCGCCATTACCGAACGCGCCATGCGCGGCGAGATCGAGTTCGAGCCGGCGCTGCGCGAGCGCGTCGCGCTGCTGAAGGACCTGCCCGCCAGCGCGGTCGACGACGTGCTGGCCAAGCGCATCACGCTGACCCCGGGCGGCAGCACACTGGTCGCGACCATGCGCGCCCATGGTGCCTATACCTGCCTCGTCTCCGGCGGCTTCACGCTGTTCACGACCGCGGTCGCCGCCAAGATCGGCTTTCAGGAGAACCGCGCCAACGAGCTCGTCGTGCGCGACGGCAAATTCACCGGCGAAGTAAAGGAGCCGATCCTGGGCCGCGCGGCCAAGCTCGCGACGCTGGTGGATTTGATGGAATCGTTCGATCTCGACGACATCGACTCGGTCGTGGTCGGCGACGGCGCCAATGATCTTGCCATGATCCAGGCGGCGGGGCTCGGCGTCGCCTATCACGCCAAGCCGGCGGTCGCCGCTGCGGCAGCTGCGCGGATCGATCACGGCGATCTCACCGCGCTGCTGTATGCGCAGGGATATCGGCGCGAGGAGTTCGTGGAGGGGTAGATGCCGACCGTCCTGCGTTGGGGACCTTATCGCGCATTCTTCTACTCAAATGAAGGCAATGAGCCACCGCATATCCACGTGCGTGCGGGCAATTGCGAAGCGAAATTCTGACTGCATGACCTGGATGTGGCCGTCAACGCCGGATTTCAGCACACGAAATCGGCGCTATAGTTAGGCATCTGAGGTCGAACCGCGATCTTCTCGAAGGCAAGTGGCATGAACACTTTGGAAATTGAGGTCGGCGTCATCCGACCGGTCGCTGTCGCCTTCTCTGCTGATGAGCTGGTGGTGACACTGGCCGACGGCCGGAAGATCGCGACGCCGCTGGCTTGGTATCCACGTCTCAGAGACGCCAGCGTTGCCGCGCGCAATCAGTTCGAATTAATGCCGATGGGCATTCACTGGCCTGAGCTCGACGAGGATCTCGGCATCGCCGGTATGCTGAAGGGGCGGCCGGCCGCATAGCCTTGCGGCACACTCCGCAGCCGTAGGGTGGGCAAAGGCGCACTTGCGCCGTGCCCACCATTCTCTTTGCAGCGATAGAAAGGCGTGGGCACGCTTCGCTTTGCTCACCCTACGGGACCGTGCGTTGCCCTACTGCACGCTCAGCGCCACGAACCGCAGCTCGCCGTCGGCATTCGAGACCAGCAGCAGCACCGACTTCTTGCCATCCTTCTTGAGCTGGTCGACCCGCTTCTGGATGTCGGCGCCGCTGGAAACGGCCTCCTGTGCGACCTCGACGATGACGTCGCCGGCGGAGAGCCGCTTCTCGGCGGCGTCGGAATTGGCGTCGACATTGGTGACCACCACGCCCTTGACGCTCTCCTTGATCTTGTAGCGCGTGCGCAGATCCTTGCTCAGCGCTGCCAGATCAAGGCCGAGCGCCTTCTGCGTCACCGGCTTCTCGGGCGCCGGCTCGTCGGTCTTCACCGCGGCCTGCACCTTCTCGGGATCCTGGAGGCGGCCGAGCGTGACCTTCTTGGTTTCTTCCTGGCCCTTGCGGATGATGACGACGTCGACCTCCTTGCCGACCGCCGTGTCGGCGACGACGCGGGACAGGTCCTTCGGGTCCTTGACGTCCTTGCCGTCGAACTTGACGACGACGTCGCCCGGCTCGATGCCGGCCGGCTTGGCCGGCCCCTTGTCGTCGACGCCGGCAACCAGCGCACCGCGCGGCGGCTTGATGTTGAGGCTTTCGGCGATCTCGTCGGTGACGCTCTGGATGCGCACGCCGAGCCAGCCGCGGCGCAGCTCGCCGAACTGACGGAGCTGGTCGACGACGCCCACCACCGTCTTCGACGGCACGGCGAAGCCGATGCCGATCGAGCCACCGGAGGGCGAGATGATCAGCGTGTTGACCCCGATGACGTCGCCGTCGAGGTTGAACAGCGGACCGCCGGAATTGCCGCGATTGATGGAGGCGTCGGTCTGGATGTAGCTGTCGTAGGGCCCTGAGGAGATGTCGCGGTTCTTGGCCGAAACGATGCCGGCCGTCACCGTGCCTCCCAGGCTGAACGGGTTGCCGATCGCGACCACCCAGTCGCCGAGGCGCAGCTTGTCGCTATCACCGAACTTCACCGCGACCAGCGGCTTCGTCGGCTTGATCTTGAGCACGGCGAGATCGGTCTTCTTGTCGACCCCGACCAGCTCGGCCTTGATCTTGGTGCCATCGTTGAGGATGACGTGGATCTCGTCGGCGTCTGCAATGACGTGGTTGTTGGTGACGACGACGCCTGCGGTGTCGATGATGAAGCCGCTTCCGAGCGAATTGGTCTTGCGCGGCGCCGGACTATTTTCACCGCCCTTGCTGCCGCCAGGGCCCTTCCGGTTCTTGAAGAAGTCGTCGAAGAACTCCTCGAAGGGCGAGCCGGGCGGCAGTTGCGGCATGGTATTGCTGCCCCCGCCCTTGGCTTCGACGGTCTGCGAGGTCGAGATGTTGACGACCGCGTCGATCACCTTCTCTGCAACGTCGGCGATGCCATCCGGTCCACGCGCATGGGCCGGCGTGCCGAACACACTGAATGCACTGACGGCGAGCGCGGCCAGCCCTAAACGCAAGCGGGTCGGGGCAACGGTGGCAGCGGGCATTGGTATCTCCAGGAAAGGGGGTTCGGCGTCCAGACTGCGCTCGAACGGGGGGACGGCGCAAGCACGGAGCTTAACGGGCCTCAAGACCCCGACAATACGGCGAAAACCGGTCTTTCGCCTTCACTTTGGCGTTGGCGCGAGGACTAAACGGGGCGCCGCATAACCCAGATCAGGATCAGGCCCGCGATGGCCGAACCGATCCCGACCACCCGCAGGATGTTGTCGGGCGTGGCGATGGCGCTCTTCATGGCCTTGCGCATCCAGTTCGGACTGGCCGCGAACATCAGGCCTTCCAGCACGAACAAGATGCCCAGGCCGATGAGGAAGTCGGCGAACGCAATGGACCTCATCGGATTGGAACCTCCCGTGTGCTGTTCTTGTCTGGACGAAGGGCGGCAGACCCGCCGCCCTTGTCTAGCTTACGGTTTCGCCGGCGTCTCGGTTGCCGACTTGCCGGACGGGTTGCCGAAATACCGGAAGAAATCCGAGTCCGGCTGCAGCAGGAAGCGGGTATCGCTCGACTTCAGCCCGTTCTCATAGGCCGTCATCGACCGGTAGAACGCGAAGAAGTCGGCGTCCTGGCCGTAGGCTTCCGCGAACAGGCGGTTGCGTTCGGCGTCGCCCCCACCGCGGGTCTGCTCCGCCTGCGAGTTGGCTTCCGCGATGATCACGGTCGCCTCGCGGTCAGCCCTGGAGCGGATCTCCTGGGCCTTCTGGCCGCCCTGCGCGCGGAACTCGGCGGCTTCGCGCTCGCGCTCGGTCTTCATGCGCTGATAGACCGCCTGGCTGTTCTGCTCCGGCAGGTCGGCGCGCCGGATCCGGACGTCGACGACCTGGATGCCGTAGCCGTCGGCCTCACGATCGAGGTGCTCGCGGATGCGCTGCATCAGCTTCTCACGATCGTCGCGCACCACGTTGATGAAGGTGACCTCGCCGAGCACGCGGCGCAACGCCGCGTTCAGGAGCGTGGTGAGCTGGATGTTCGCAGCCTGGATCGAGCCGACGCTCTGATAGAAGCGCAGTGCGTCCTTGATGCGATAGCGCGCGAAGGCATCGACCACGAGCCGCTTCTGGTCGGACGCGATCGCTTCCTGCGACGGGTTCTCGAGGTCGAGAATCCGCTTGTCGATGTTGATCACCGAATTCCACGGCGCCTTGAAGTGCAGGCCGGGCGCGGTGACGACGTCGACGGGCCGGCCGAACTGCAGCACGATGGTCTGCTCGGTCTGCTGCACCGTGAACAGCGACATGTAGCCGACGACCACGACGAGCAGGAGGGCGAGCAGCGTGACGATACCTGTGACCGGAGACCTCATCGGTTGCCTCCGCCCGACTGCGGACCGGTGGTAGGTGGCCGCTTGGTGGTCAATTCGTTCAGCGGCAGATAGGGCACGATACCCTGGCCCGAGCGGCCGCCGTCATAGATGAGCTTGTCCGCGCCACCGAGCACGCGCTCCATTGTCTCCAGATAGATCCGTTCACGCGTCACACCGGGCGCCTTCTTGTATTCCTCGTAAACCTTCAGGAAGCGCGCGCTCTGGCCCTTGGCCTCGGCGACGGCCTGCTCCTTGTAGCCTTCGGCATCCTGCTGGATCTTCGCCGCGCGTCCGCGCGCCTGCGGCACGACCTGGTTGGCGTAGGTCTGCGCTTCGTTCTGCAGCTGCTCGAGATTGGCGCGCGCAGCCTGGACGTCGCGGAAGGCGTCGATCACCTGGGCCGGCGGATCGACCTTCTGCATCTGGACCTGGCTGATCTGAATGCCGGCGCCGTAGCTGTCCAGGGTCTTCTGGATCAGCTCCTGCACGCCCTGCTCGGTCACGTTGCGCGCACCGGTCAGGATCGGCTGGATCTGCGAGCGGCCGATCACCTCGCGCATCGCGCTCTCGGCAACCGCCTTCACGGTGCCCTCGGGATTCTGGATGTTGAAGAGGAAGTCGCCGACACCATCCGGCTTGATACGCCAGAGCACGGTGAAGTCGACGTCGACGATGTTCTCGTCGCCGGTCAGCATCAGGCTCTCTTCCGGGACGTCACGAATGGAGCGGCCGCGCCGTGCCGGATCGTCGATCAGCGTCATGCCGATGGAGATGGTGGAGACGCGCAGCGCCTTGGGCAGCAGCACTGTCTCGATCGGATAGGGCAGATGATAGTTCAGGCCGGGCTGTACGGTGCGAACATGCTTGCCGAAGCGCAGCACCACGCCGAGCTCTTCGGACTGCACGCGGAAGAAGCCCGACAGCAGCCAGAACGCGACGATCAGCAGCACGATCAGCGTGATGCCGATGCCGGAGAAATAGCCGCCCGGCATGATCTGCTGGAGGCGGTCCTGGCCGCGCCGCAGAAGGTCTTCCAGATCCGGCGGCCTCGGCCCGACTGGTTGCGGGCCAGAGCCCCATGGTCCCTTTGGACCCGAGCCCCATGGGCCACCGCCCTGATTCTTCCACGGCATTCGACGCTCTCCTCGGCAGGGTGGAATTGCCCCCGCCCGCTTTGTCCGGTCCGGCTTTATAGGGGACAGGCAGGTCCCTTACAACGTAACCTCAACCGCCTTTCGAGCTAAGCTCGGGGACAGAAAAGTCAATGTTAACATTGGCGAATGCGGTTAATGGCGGGGCCGCCGACGATATGTCACATAGGAGAAATCGGCGCTGTCGGCGCCTCCGGCAGGATGGCGGACACGCGCGACCTCGTCCCACTCCGCCGTGTCGATGTCGAAATGCGTATCGCCTTCGGGCCGCGCGTGGACTTCGGTGATTTCGAGGCGATCGGCGCGATCGAGCCATTGCCGAAAGATCTCGGCACCGCCGATCACCGCGATCTCGGTGGCCGAACGCCGCAGGGCATCGCCCCGCGCAACCGCGTCCGCATCCGCCGCCGATGTCGTGACGATGGCACCTGCGGCGCGATAGTCCGCATCGCGCGTGATCACGATATTGGTGCGGCCCGGCAGGGGACGGCGGGGCAGCGATTCGAAGGTCTTGCGGCCCATGATCACGGGCTTGCCGATCGTGAGCGCCTTGAAGCGCGCCATGTCGGATTTCAGGCGCCACGGGATCGCGTTGCCCGCGCCAATGATGCCGTTCTCGGCGATCGCGACGACGAAGACGATCTCCATCAGGGTGCACTCCCGGCAAGCTGCGTCAGCGCTGGCCCGGTGACGCGGCACAGCGTCCAGTCGTCCATCATGACGGCGCCGAGCGATTTGTAGAACGCGATCGACGGTGCGTTCCAGTCGAGCACCGCCCATTGCAGCCGCGCCCAGCCATTATCGACGCACTCCTTCGCGAGATAGACCAGCAACGCCTTGCCGAGACCCCTGCCCCGATGCGACGGCCGCACGTAGAGGTCCTCGAGATAGATGCCGTGGCGGCCGCTGAAGGTGGAGAAATTTGTAAACCAGACCGCGAAGCCGACGGCGTCACCGTTCCACTCGGCGATCGCGCAATAGAGTTGCGGCCTGTCGCCGAACAGCGCGTCAGCGATGTCAGCCTCGGTCGCCTCCACCTCGTGCGAAAGCTTTTCGTACTCGGCAAGCTCGCGGATGAAGGAAAGAACGAGCCCTGCTTCGCCGGGCTGCGCGCGACGGATGTTAAGCGACATCTAAAGCGCGATGGTTTTGAATTGAACGGTCATCGCGCTTTCACTCTTTGTTTGCGCATGATCTTTTCGGAAAACCGCGGCACACTTTTCCGGATCATGCGCTAGACCGCAACTTCCGCCTTGATGTGCGGATGCGGGTCGTAGCCGACGAGCTCGAAATCCTCGAAGCGGAAGGAGAAGATGTCCTTCACGTCAGGATTGATCCGCATCACCGGCAGCGCACGCGGCGCACGGGTGAGCTGGAGCTTTGCCTGCTCCAGATGGTTGGAATAGAGATGGGTGTCGCCGAACGAATGCACGAAGTCGCCGGGCTTCAGGCCGGTGACCTGCGCCACCATCATCGTCAGCAGTGCGTAGGAGGCGATGTTGAAGGGCACGCCGAGAAAGACGTCGGCCGAGCGCTGATAGAGCTGGCAGGACAGCTTGCCGCCTGCGACGTAGAACTGGAACAGGCAATGGCACGGCGGCAGCGCCATCTTGTCGACCTCGGCCGGATTCCAGGCCGAGACGATCAGTCGGCGCGAGTCCGGATTGCGCTTGATCATGTCGATCACGTTCGCAATCTGGTCGATGCTGCGGCCGTCAGGCGCCGGCCAGGAGCGCCATTGATGGCCGTAGACCGGGCCGAGATCGCCATTGGCATCCGCCCATTCGTCCCAGATGGTGACGCCGTTGTCGCGCAGATATTTGATGTTGGTGTCGCCCTTCAGGAACCACAACAGCTCGTGCACGATCGCCTTCAGCGGCAGCCGCTTTGTGGTCAGCATCGGAAAGCCGGCGGACAGATTGAAGCGCATCTGATGGCCGAACACCGAGAGCGTGCCGGTGCCGGTCCGATCGGTCTTCTCGGCGCCGTCTGAAAGAATCCGCTCGAGCAGGTCCTGATACTGGTGCATGTGCGACTGAGCCTTTGGGGAGGCGGCGAACTTAGCGGCCACCCCCGCGCTGCAACAGCGGCGATTCGCTGTGCGCACCGATTATACCCGGAAAAAGTGAGCGCTCCCGGCGCAAACGACAAGGGGGCGGAACTTCCGTCCCGCCCCCTTGCTTATCGGCTTGATAGCATTGCCTAAGTTGCCGGCTTGAGCACCGGGGTCCACTTCGCGATCTCGTTCTTGACGAGGCTCGCCAGCGCCTCCGGCGTCCGCTCGGCAGGGCCCGGGATGACACTTCCGAGCTCGAGCAGGCGCTTGCGCACGGTCTCGTCGTCGAGCGCCTTGCTGGCCGCAGCGTTCAGGCTGGCCACGATCGCAGGCGAAGTTCCCTTGGGCGCGAACATCGCATTCCAGGCCTGGGCCTGGAATTTCGGCAGGCCGGCTTCCGCCGTTGTCGGCACGTTCGGCAGCGACGGATTGCGCTCGGGCGTTGCGATCGCATAGGCCTTGATGGTGCCCGCGTTGATCTGCGGCACGGCGTTGACGATCTGATCGCACATGTAGTCGACCTGCCCGGCCACCAGCGCGTTCATCGCGGGTCCCGTGCCGTTGAAGGGCACGCCGACCGGCTTGATGTCGAGGATCGAGTGCAAGAGCTCGCAGGAGACATGCGAGACCGAGCCGACGCCGGCATGGGCGGCGTTCACCTTCTCGGCGTTGGCCTTCACATAGGCCACGAACTCCTTCAGGTCCTTCGGCGGAAAGTCCTTGCGCGCCAGGATCAGGATCGGCGTGCCCGCGAGCAGCGCGATCGGCTCGAAGTCCTTCTCGGGATGATAGGCGAGCTTCGGATAGAGCGGCACGGAGGCGGCATGCGTGCCCATATGCCCGGTGATCAGCGTATAGCCGTCATTGGCCGCGCGCGCGGCGCGCGTTGTGGCGGTGGTGCCGCCGGCGCCGACCACGTTCTCGATGATGATGCTCTGCCCCAGCGTCTGCGCCATGTGCGAGGTGACGATGCGCGCGACGACGTCGGTCGGGCCGCCGGCCGCGAACGGCACGACCATGGTGATGCTGCGCGTCGGATAGGTCTGCGCCTCAGCCGGTGCGATGAAGGTGCACAGCGATGTGAGCGCTGCGGCACATGCGCCCGTGAGCGCGCGAATGAAGGTCATGTCGATCCCCTTGGCACAAAGAAAAATGCCAGCCCAAAGGCCGACATTTTCATTTCACGAACCTGTCACACAAGTCGATTCGACTTCCGAATGCGGCGCGCCGACGCAGGACGCGCCCTCAGTTCTCGGATTCGGTGAACACCTCGTCGCGCTTGGCGCGCAACGCCGGTAGCACCGTAAGGACAAGGAGGCTCGCCGCAACCGCAAGCAGCACCGCCGACAGCGGACGTGTCAGGAATACGCTCCAGTCGCCGCGCGAGATCAGCAGCGCGCGGCGCAGATTCTCTTCCATCAGCGGTCCCAGCACCATGCCGAGCAGCAGCGGCGCCGGCTCGAAATCGTGCTTGATCAACCAGTAGCCGACGAGGCCGAACACGCCGGCGAGGATCACGTCGACCGGTGCGTTGTTCACCGAGTAGATGCCGATCGCGCAGAAGATCACGATCGAGGGGAACATCAGCCGGTAGGGCACGCGGAGCAGACGGACCCAGATGCCGACGAGCGGCAGGTTGATGATGATGAGCATCAGATTGCCGATCCACATCGAGGCGATCATGCCCCAGACGAGGTCGGGTTGCTTCTGCATCACCTGCGGGCCCGGCACGATGCCGTGGATGGTCATCGCGCCCACCATCAGCGCCATCACCGCGTTCGGCGGGATGCCGAGCGTCAGCAGCGGGATGAAGGAGGTCTGCGCCGCAGCGTTGTTGGCGCTTTCCGGCCCCGCCACGCCCTCGATCGCGCCGCGACCGAACCGCGATGGGTTCTTGGCGAGCTTCTTCTCGAGCGTATAGGCGCCGAAAGACGCAATCGTCGCACCGCCGCCGGGCAGGATGCCGAGGATCGAGCCGAGCACGGTGCCGCGCAGGATCGCGGGCGCCGAGTCGATCAGATCCTTCCTGGTCGGCATCAGGCCGGTGATCTTCTGCTGCACGAGATCGCGGCTCATCTCGGCGCCGGCGTCGAGATTGCGGATGATCTCGGCAAAGCCGAACACGCCCATCGCCACCGTCGCAAAGCCGAGACCGTCGGCGAGCTCCGGAATGTTGAAGGCCATGCGGGAGGCGCCGGTCTCGATGTCCGAGCCGACCATCGACAGCAACAGGCCGAACACGATCATCGCGATCGCCTTGAGCACGGAGCCCTTGGCCAGCACCACCGCGAAGATCAGGCCGAGCACCATCAGCGAGAAATATTCGGCCGGGCCGAACGCCAGCGCGAGTTTTGTGAGCGGTGCGCCGAGGACGGCAATCAAGACGGTCGCGACGCAGCCGGCGAAGAACGAGCCGATCGCGGCGATCGCCAGCGCCGGGCC
>NZ_JALBGZ010001619.1:0-431 GCF_023006515.1 Bradyrhizobium sp. PRIMUS42 | reverse complement strand
GACGGCGCGGGTCAGCGCCTCATCGCCCTCGGTGTCGAGATTGGAGTTGGGCTCGTCGAGCACGATCAGGAAGGGATTGCCATAGAGCGCACGCGCCAGCGCCACGCGCTGCGCCTGGCCTGCGGAAAGTGCCGCGCCCTGCTCGCCGACTTGGGTGTTGTAGCCCTCGCGCATCTTGATGATCATCTCGTGCACGCCGGCTTCTTTCGCCGCCACGATGATGCCATCGGAGGTCGCCTCGGGGTCGAACCGGCTGATGTTCTGCGCGATGGTGCCGCCGAACAATTCGACGTCCTGCGGCAGATAGCCGATGTGGCGGCCGAGCGCGTCGGATGACCATTGATCGAGCGCCGCGCCGTCGAGCCGTACCTTGCCGCGCACCGGCTGCCAGACCCCGACCAGCGCGCGGATCAGCGACGACTTGCCGGAGC
>NZ_JALBGZ010001618.1:0-433 GCF_023006515.1 Bradyrhizobium sp. PRIMUS42 | reverse complement strand
CGATCCGCAGAAGCGCGCGGCGCGGCTGACCTTCGTCATAGTCGGTGCCGGCCCCACCGGCGTCGAGCTCGCCGGCACCATCGCGGAGATGGCGCACCACACCTTGCCCGGCGATTTCCGCAACATCGACACGACCAAGGCGCGCGTCGTGCTGATTGAGGCGGGGCCGCGCGTGCTTGCGGGCTTTGCCGACGATCTCTCGGCCTATGCGCAGGCCTCACTGGAGAAAATCGGCGTTGAAGTCGTGCTGGGGCTGCCCGTGACCGAGATCAACCGCGAGGGTGTGGTGTTCGGCGGCAGACTGCTCGAGGCAAAGACACGGATCTGGGCCGCCGGCGTGCGCGCCTCGCCAGCTGCCGAGTGGCTGGGCGCACCTAGCGATCGCGCCGGACGCGTGCAGGTCGAAGACGACCTGACCATTCCTGGCCATCCC
>NZ_JALBGZ010001617.1:0-433 GCF_023006515.1 Bradyrhizobium sp. PRIMUS42 | reverse complement strand
GGTCTGCGCGACGACATGGGCTTCGCCCGTGTCGGGATCCACGATCGTCAGCTGACCGCTGGTGTTCAGCGCCGCCGCGGTGTCGCCTTC
The DNA here is from genome assembly GCF_023006515.1 of Bradyrhizobium sp. PRIMUS42. Classification (NCBI taxonomy): domain Bacteria; kingdom Pseudomonadati; phylum Pseudomonadota; class Alphaproteobacteria; order Hyphomicrobiales; family Nitrobacteraceae; genus Bradyrhizobium; species Bradyrhizobium sp. PRIMUS42. Next base: position 343 of record NZ_JALBGZ010001617.1, on the reverse strand, counting down.
CGTGACGGACTTCGAGTCCGATGAGACCGTGGCCGCATCATTGCTGCCGGTGATGGTCACCGTCACGATGCCGCTCGCGGTGCCGTCCTGGCTGGTCACCGTGAACTGGTCCTGCACCTGCTGGCCGGCGATGAGCTCGTCGTGGGCGCCGTTGCCGGTGTAGCTCCAGGCGCCGTTGGCATCGATCGAGAAGTCGCCGTAGGTTCCGTGCGCGTTGGTCTGCGCCACGACGTGGGCTTCGCCCGTGTCGGGATCCACAATCGTCAGCTGACCGCTGGTATTGAGAGCCGCCGCGGTATCGCCCTCGGTGACGGACTTCGAGTCCGAACTCACGGTCGCCGCA
>NZ_JALBGZ010001616.1:0-435 GCF_023006515.1 Bradyrhizobium sp. PRIMUS42 | reverse complement strand
ACCAGCGTGCCGTAGCCCTTCGGCAGGCGCAGGATGAAGTCGTGCGCGTTCGCCAGCCGCGCCGACTGCTCGATCGCCTCCAGGCTGGCGCCGGCCGGCCATAGGCGATGTTCTCGGCGAGCGAACGGTGAAACAGGATCGGCTCCTGCTGCACGATCGCGACCTGGCTGCGCAGCGATTGCTGCGTGGCGTGCGCGATGTCCTGCCCGTCGACCATCACGCGGCCGCCGCTCACGTTGATGTGCATGCCGACGTCGCGCAAATATGCGTGGATGATGTAATAGCTCGTCAGCACATAGGTGACGTCGCCGGGCGAGGCGTGACCTGACATCCACAGCAGCACCGAGCCGCCGATCACGGAGGCGCGCAGGCACAGCAGCAAGGAAAGCTGCGACACGCTGACGCGCGGCCCGTCCGATCCCGACGCGCGCCACG
>NZ_JALBGZ010001615.1:0-436 GCF_023006515.1 Bradyrhizobium sp. PRIMUS42 | reverse complement strand
CGGGTTGCCACGGCCGGCAATCGCCGGCCCCAGATTGCCCGGTCCCGGTCCAGCCCCTGCTCCTGCCCCCACAGCCGGTGCTGGTGCCGGCGGGCGGTTGATCACGGTGTTGATCACCGTCGTATTATGGATGTTCTGGTAGATGATGTTGTTCGGCGGCGGCGCGACATAGACCGGCGGCCTGACGAACACCGGGATCGGCACGAACACCGGCTGCGGCAGCACGAACAGGCCGACCACGGGCAGCGGCGGCGTCAGCACGACGAAATCCGGCGGCGGCGGCGGCAGATAATAGACCGGCGGCGGCGGTGGCGGCGCGAAGCCGAAATCGGGATCGCTGAAATACAGCACCGGACGGTCGACATAGACCACCTCCTCCGGCGGCGGCGGCGGCACGTCGTAGTCGATCATCGCAAAGCTCGGCGGCGGCTCGGCC
>NZ_JALBGZ010001614.1:0-437 GCF_023006515.1 Bradyrhizobium sp. PRIMUS42 | reverse complement strand
CTCGCCATGGAACTGGCGGTCGGAGAAGCGGGTCGCCGCTCCCAGCGCGTGACCGAAAGTGTGGCCGAGTTTGAGCAGCGCGCGCGCGCGGGTCTCGCGCTCGTCGCGCGAGACGACGCCGGCCTTGGCGCGGCAGGAGGTCGCGATCGCGTGCTCGCGCGCCGAGCCGCCCTTGAAGATGTCGGCATGGTTCTTTTCCAGCCAGGTGAAGAAGGCCTCGTCGCCGAGCACGCCGTATTTGGCGACCTCGGCATAGCCGGCGCGGAACTGGCGCGGCGACAGCGTGTCGAGCACGGCGGTGTCGGCGATGACCAGCACCGGCTGGTGGAAGGCGCCGAGCAAATTCTTGCCCTGCGGCGAGTTGATGCCGGTCTTGCCGCCGACGCTGGAATCGACCTGCGCCAGCAGCGAGGTCGGCACCTGCACGAAATCGACCC
>NZ_JALBGZ010001613.1:0-437 GCF_023006515.1 Bradyrhizobium sp. PRIMUS42 | reverse complement strand
GATCTCGCTCGGCGAATACGCTTCCGAGCAGAAGCCGGCCTTCGTCGTCGCCGACCTCTCCACCATCTGGGTCGATCTGTCGTGCGGCGTCGGCGATGGCATCGCCCGCGGTGGATTCCGGCGCGGGACGCTGAGCCGTGATCACCGAGCGGTAGGTCGGGTCGCGCTCGACCTCCTCGCCGATGCGGTTCATGGTCGAGACCGCCTCGACCGGGAATTTGCCGGCCGCCGATTCCGCCGACAGCATGATGGCGTCAGCGCCCTCATAGACGGCGGTGGCGACGTCCGAGACTTCTGCGCGGGTCGGCACCGGCGACTGGATCATCGATTCCAGCATCTGGGTCGCGACCACCACCGGCTTGCCGGCACGGCGGGCCATCCGCGTCATCTGCTTCTGCAGGCTCGGCACGCGCTCGAGCGGCAGCTCGACGCCGAGG
>NZ_JALBGZ010001612.1:0-440 GCF_023006515.1 Bradyrhizobium sp. PRIMUS42 | reverse complement strand
CAAACACCACGGCATCGAAATTGCGCAGCTCGGGCGGCACCAGGGGGCGGCGAAACAGATCGCGCGGTTCGCACTTGATCGGCTTCAGGCCCGGCGTGCGCGCCGCTTTCGCGAGGGCCGCAATCGCACCGGCGTCGTTATCATAAGCGGTGACGCGGGCCTTCTCTGCGAGCCGCAGAGCGAACGGGCCCACACCGCAGAAAAGGTCGAGAACCTCCTTGGCCTTGCCGATGCGTTCCGCGACGAGCGCGGCGAGCGTCTCTTCGCCTGCGACGGTTGCCTGCAGGAACGAGCCCGGCGGCAGCGTCACCTCGGCGTTGCCCATCTTCACCGTTGGCGGCAAGCGTTGCAGCACCAGCTCGCCATGCCGCGTCAGCCGCGCCAGGCGGTGCAGTTCGGCGACGCGCGAGAGTGCCGTGACGAGCGCCGTCGGCAGCGGG
>NZ_JALBGZ010001611.1:0-440 GCF_023006515.1 Bradyrhizobium sp. PRIMUS42 | reverse complement strand
GGCGGCCGGCAGCACCCCGAGGACACCGTTGCCGGTGCCGAATCCCGTCGGCTGCCGCGGCATTTCGGTACGGGCGATCTCGGCCTTCGGCGCCTCCGGTTGGCTGACGATCTCGGGCTTGTTGATGAGATCGGCGCGGGCAACGACGGCGCCGGAGGTTTCCGCGACGTCGGAACGGGACGGAATGGCGTTGGTGACCGGCGGGGCGACCTGGGTGGGGGCGGCGGAGGCAACCTTCACGGCGCCGGCCTTGACCTGAACCGTCTTGACCCGAACCGGCTTCATCGGCTCGGACGAGCCGGGAATGATGGAGAGCGGCTGGCTCGAGATCACGCCATTGGTGAGCGGTGCGGGCTCGATCCTGGATTCCGTCGGCCGAACCTCGGGTTTGGGCTGGGCCGGCGGCACCGCGGCCGTCGCAGCCGCCAGCGTCGACAGAC
>NZ_JALBGZ010001610.1:0-440 GCF_023006515.1 Bradyrhizobium sp. PRIMUS42 | reverse complement strand
AGCAAATATAAAGCAACCTGGCGGACAGCGCGGCGGCTGCCACGCCGATCAGGCCGCTTCGTCACGGCCGCCGGCCGCGCCGCGCTTCTTCCTGTTCTTGCCGCGCAGGAACTGGATGTCCATTTCGGCGCCGTTGACGCGGACCAGCTCGCAGCGGCGGTAGGCGAGGCCCGTTGACGACAACAGCAGGAAGAACTCTTTCAGGTTCAAGCCTTGGATCGAGCCTTCCACCGTCAGGATGGCGTCGGTGTCGGAGATCGCGTTGAGCTTGCAGTCGCGGCGCCAGGTGCCGTCGATGGCCATGATGCAGACGTCATAGCCGCGACTGAACGTCACGCGTTCCGTGCCCTTGCCATCCTCGGCCATGCCTAGCGTCCTGCCATGACCGCGATGCGCGGTGCGGCGCCGGCGAGAGCCGGCTTGGCGGCCGCGGCACGCGG
>NZ_JALBGZ010000160.1:0-10394 GCF_023006515.1 Bradyrhizobium sp. PRIMUS42 | reverse complement strand
GCAATCCCGGCTCCGATCGGAATGGCCGACGACATCGCATTCGCGCCTGATGGCACCATGGCCTGGACCGGTTTCCTCGCCGGCGATCTCTATTCGCGCAAGGGCGACGGCCCGATCAAGAAGCTCGCCAGCGGCCTTCCCGGCATCAACTCGCTCGCCTTCCGCAAGGACGGCAGGCTCTACGCCACCACCGTTTTCCTCGGCGACACGCTCTATGAGATCGACGTTGAGGGCGTCAAACCACCGCGCCAGATCATGGAGAAGATGGGCGGCCTCAACGGCTTCGAGTTCGGTCCCGACGACAAGCTCTACGGTCCGCTCTGGTTCAAGGGACAGGTCGCCAAAGTCGACGTCGACAAGGCCGAGCTGACCGTCGTCGCCGACGGCTTCAAGGTCCCGGCCGCGGTGAATTTCGATTCCAAGGGCGATCTCTGGGTCGTCGATACCGCGCTTGGCCAGCTGGTCCGGGTCGACCCCAAATCGGGCGTCAAGACCATGGTCGCGCAGCTGAAGCCGTCGCTGGACAATCTCGCGATCGACGACAAGGACCGCATCTACGTTTCCAACATGGCCGACAACGGCATCCAGGAGGTCGATCCCGCGACCGGCCAGGCGAAGCAGGTCATCATCGGCAAGCTCGCCCTGCCCGGCGGCATCGGCGTCACCTCGGAGAACGGCAAGGATACCATCCACGTCGCCGACGTGTTCGCCTATCGCACGGTGGACGGCGCGACCGGCGAGGTCACCGAGAAGGCGCGCATGCACGCCGCCGGCACCGCGCTCGAATATCCGATGAGCGCGACGGCGAGGGGCAACGATGTGGTGCTGTCGAGCTGGTTCACCGGCACCGTGCAGGTGATCGACGGCAAGACCGGCGCAACGCGCGACATGCTGCACGGCTTCAAGGCGCCGCACGATGCGATCGTGCTCGCGGACGGCACCATTTTGGTGGCCGAGCTCGGCACCAAGTCACTGGTCAAGGTGCGCGTCGAGGGCGAGCACGGCAAGGATCGCACCACGCTGATCGGCGACCTCGAGGGCCCGGTCGGCCTCGTCGGCGGGAAGGCTGACGAGGTCTACGTCACCGAAGCCTTTGCAGGCATCGTATCCAGGATCGACAGCAACGGCGAAAAGACCGTGCTCGCCAAGGCGCTGAAAATGCCGGAGGGCATCGCACGCGGGAGCGACGGCAAGCTGATCGTGGCCGAGGTCGGCGCCAAGCGGCTGATCGAGATCGAACCGGAGAGCGGCAAGATCACCGAGATCGCGGCCAATCTCCCGATCGGCCTCGTGGGTGCGCCCGGCGGACTGCCGACACATATTCCGACCGGCGTCGCGGTTGGCGGCACGGGGGTGATCTACGTGACCTCGGACGTGGAGAACGCGATCTACAAGGTCACGAAGAAGTAGCGACCGCCGACGGATCGGCCGCCGCAGAACTCCCACACGGCGTCCCAGTTAGGCAGCCACGTGCATGGGACGCCGATTTTTCCTTACTTTATGCTCAACTGGTTACAGTCCAATTTCCATTCGATTGCTTCACCATCGTGATCTTGGTCTTCGAGGCGTCATCAAGGGCGGCAAAGGCCGCCGTCGTTGCCTGATCAACTCCAGTGCCCGGACTCGTCGGAGAGTTATCGCCCGTAAATTCAGCGTGATAACCTTCGGTGGTCCTGCTGATTTCGATTTTCGTCGACGTCGGCTGGCCGATAAAAAGTGTAACCTGCGATTTCAGATCCACCTTGTTTTGCGCTTCGTCTTCCTCTGTGAAATCCGCGGGGCTGGTAAACAGAGCCATACGACATTCTCCCTTGGTTCATTTCATGGGATCGCGCGCATCGCTGGCGCACTTGATCATAATCAGCCTGACGCCGGTACTGCTCGGATCGACGGCATAGTTTGCTGGAGGGGCATTGAAGCCAGCACTCACGAGACACTTGGTCAACAACGCGGTTCGAGCCGTAAGAATCTTCGGATCGGCCGGAGAAAGATAACGTTGAACGAGCTGCATATTCTGGTCGTTCCTGTTGAACGTGCCGCCCTGTAGCACCATCGCAGCGGTTTTTTTATCCGACGCCTCTAATGCTGCGTCTCCCGCTTCCGCCGTCGCCTTGATCAGACCTGCAGTAAGCGTTCCAGCACGGTAGTAATCCTCGAGATCGTGAAGCGCAGCGGCGAGTGGATAGGTGGTCGGAGGATAGTCAACTTTCTTGATGATGCGGGCTGCAACGTCGTCCCGCTTTGCTTCCATCTGTGACTGGATGATCTGTATGGTCTTGCTAACCAGAAGCTCTGAATCATAAAAACCTCGAGTGGCGTTCACACCTCCCGCAAGCGCGCTCAATGTTCGGACAGTGTTTGCAGGGGTGAATACCGCTCCGGCTGTGCTCAGAGCCTGTGTCGTCAAAGCTGTCGTAAAACCGAACTCCCCCCGCTCTCTTGTCAGAGCACTCTCGAAATTGGTGAATTCAGCATCGATGATATACATGCGGAGCGCTATATATTCGTTGCGATGGCGCTTCCGGTCCTCGTCGTTGGTCGCGTCCTTATAGCTCAGCGCCATGGCATCCAAAGCCGTTTTCGCGCTCTCCACTTCGGTAGCGACCGGATACAGTCGATCCGGCTGTCCATCGAATGTCTTGCAACCCGACAAGAGCAGGCCAGCCAACACACAAACGGCGACTGCCATGCCCTGTCGACGCAACGCCACCACGCCACGCATCTCACGCCCCCTTAACTCCCCGGTAAGGATTGTGGCGACGGCGTGGCCGGTTGTTCAAGAAGATTCGCACACACGGAGCGCTAAAGCGCGTACCGTGTATCTTTTGCACAACATCCCTTTTGCGTGCATTGCGTCAAAATTGTAGGTAGCGCGCATATTCCGGTAAGGCTGCGCCGCGATGATTGACACGCCCCGAACTGCCTGGCTTCGCATCCGCAGTTACTTAGCGGGCCAGCCGCAAAACAAACCGCCCCGGAGAGGCTGACCTCTCCGGGGCGGCTTGTCGTTTCAGATACTGACTGCCGTCCTTCAGTTCAGCTTGCGCTTCGGCACCGGCGCCTCGAACTGCGCAATCTCGGCGGTCTGCGGTGCCTTGCCGTTGAAGGTCAGCACGTTGCCTTCGGACGAGATCGCGACCGTATCGCCATCCCTGACGTCGCCGGCCAGGATCATCTCGGCGAGCGGATCCTGGAGATGGCGCTGGATCACGCGCTTCAGCGGCCTTGCGCCGTAGGCGGGATCCCAGCCCTTGGCGGCGAGCCAGTCGCGACCGGCAGCGTCGAGGCTCAGCACGATCTTGCGGTCGGTGAGGAGCTTCTGCAGCCGCGCGAACTGGATCTCGACGATCCGGCCCATCTCGCTCCGCTGCAAGCGGTGGAACAGAATGATCTCGTCGACGCGGTTGAGGAATTCGGGGCGGAAATGCCCGCGCACCATTCCCATCACCTGCTCGCGCACGGCCGAGGTGTCCTCGCCCTCCGGTTGGTTCACCAGGAACTCCGAACCGAGATTCGAGGTCATGATGATCAGCGTGTTGCGGAAATCGACGGTACGGCCTTGGCCGTCGGTCAGGCGGCCGTCGTCGAGCACCTGCAACAGGACGTTGAAGACGTCAGGATGCGCCTTCTCGATCTCGTCGAACAGCACCACCTGATAAGGCCGGCGCCGCACCGCTTCGGTGAGCGCACCGCCCTCGTCATAGCCGACATAGCCCGGAGGCGCGCCGATCAGCCGTGAGACCGAGTGCTTCTCCATGTATTCGGACATGTCGAGGCGGACCATCGCGGTCTCGTCGTTGAACAGGTACTCCGCGAGCGCCTTGGTCAGCTCGGTCTTGCCGACGCCGGTGGGGCCTAAGAACATGAACGAGCCGGTGGGACGGTTCGGGTCCTGCAGGCCTGCGCGCGAACGGCGCACGGCGGTTGCGACCGCACGCACGGCCTCGGCCTGGCCGACGACGCGGGTGCCGAGCTGCTCCTCCATCTTCAGGAGCTTCTCCTTCTCGCCCTCCAGCATCTTGTCGACGGGCACACCGGTCCAGCGCGAGACCACCTGCGCGATGTGGTTGGCGGTGACCGCCTCCTCCATCATCTCGCCGGAGCCTTCGCGCGCCTCGATATCCCCAAGCTGCTTCTCGAGCTCGGGGATTCGGCCGTAGGCCAGCTCGCCGGCCTTCTGGAATTCGCCGCGCCGCTGCGCATTGGCCAGCTCGACACGCAAGCCGTCGAGTTCGGACTTCAGCTTCTGGGCATCGGAGAGCTTGTTCTTCTCCGCGCTCCAGCGCGCCGTCAGCGCCGCAGACTTCTCCTCGAGCTCGGCGAGGTCCTTCTCCAGGGTCTGGAGCCGGGTCTTGGAGCCGGGATCGCTTTCCTTCTTCAGGGCCTCCTGCTCGATCTTGAGCCGGATGATCTCGCGGTCGAGCGAATCCAGCTCTTCCGGCTTGGAATCGACCTGCATCTTCAGCCGCGCGGCGGCCTCGTCCATCAGGTCGATCGCCTTGTCGGGCAGGAAGCGGTCGGTGATGTAGCGGTTGGACAGCGTCGTCGCAGCCACAAGCGCGGAATCGGTGATCCGCACGCCGTGGTGCTGCTCGTACTTGTCCTTCAGGCCGCGCAGGATCGAGATGGTGTCCTCGACCGAGGGCTCGCTGACGAAGATCGGCTGGAAGCGCCGCGCCAGCGCCGCGTCCTTCTCGACGTGCTTCTGGTACTCGTCGAGCGTGGTCGCGCCGATGCAGTGCAGCTCGCCGCGGGCGAGCGCCGGCTTGAGCAGGTTGGAGGCGTCCATCGCGCCGTCGCCTTTGCCCGCGCCGATCAGCGTATGCATCTCGTCGATGAACAGGATGAAAGTGCCTTCGCTCCCGGTCACTTCCTGAAGTACGGCCTTCAGCCGTTCCTCGAACTCACCGCGATACTTCGCGCCGGCGATCAGCGCGCCGAGGTCGAGCGACAGCAGCTTCTTGTCCTTCAGGCTCTCCGGCACGTCGCCATTGACGATCCGCAGCGCGAGGCCTTCGGCGATGGCGGTCTTGCCGACGCCGGGTTCACCGATCAGGACGGGGTTGTTCTTGGTTCGGCGCGAGAGCACCTGGATGGTACGGCGGATCTCCTCGTCGCGGCCGATGACCGGGTCGAGCTTGCCGTCGCGCGCAGCCTGGGTCAGGTCGCGGGCATATTTCTTCAGCGCGTCATAGGCGTTCTCGGCGGTCGCGCTGTCAGCCGTGCGGCCCTTGCGCAGCGCCTCGATCGCCGCGTTGAGGTTTTGCGGGGTGACGCCGCCCTTGCTCAGGATCGTGCCCGCCTCACTGGTCTTTTCCAGCGCGAGGCCGAGCAGCAGCCGCTCGACGGTGACGAAGCTGTCGCCGGCCTTCTCACCGGCCTTTTCGGCCGCGTCGAAAGTGCGGGCGAGCTCGGGCGCCAGATAGATCTGCCCGGCACCGCCGCCGGAGACCTTCGGCACCTTGTTTAGGGCGTCCTCGGTCGCCTTCAGGATTGCGCGGGAATTGCCGCCGGCGCGATCGATCAGGCCGGAAGCCAGGCCCTCGTTGTCGTCCAGCAGGACCTTCAGCACGTGCAGGGTGGAAAATTGCTGGTGCCCCTCGCGCATCGCCAGCGACTGCGCAGACTGGACGAAGCCCCTGGAGCGTTCGGTATATTTGTCGATATTCATCTTTTCTGTCCCTCGGCCTGCCCTCGGGGCCCCTAAGGCACCCCAAACGGCATCTTCATTGGGTTTCCGATTACCGCATTGACGTTTCTCAACCGGTAACGGTCGTATTTTGCCGACATTGCGCCGGCCTGACGCAGATGTGGGAAGCAGGCTGCGGATGCGAAAGAGGCGACTTCACAATTTCGTGCGCTGATCCGCGAGCTTGGCGGGTCCGGATCGAATCCCTTAAGTAGCGGCATGACAGCCAGCCACACTGCCGAGATCACCGGCCTCTACCGCTACCCGATCAAGGGCCTGACGCCGGAACGCCTGTCGCGCGCCCCTTTGCGGGTCGGCCAAACCCTACCGGCGGACCGCCGCTATGCCATCGAGAACGGACCGAGCGGGTTCGACCCTGATGCGCCCGAATGGAAGCCGAAAATCCAATTCCTGATGCTGGCGCGCAATGAGCGGCTCGCGGAGCTCGACAGCCGGTTCGACGACGCCACCAATGTGTTGACCATCCGCAGGGATGGCCAGACCGTCGCCAGCGGCGACCTGGAGACCGCAGCCGGGCGCGCTGCCATCGAGCGCTACTTCACGGAGAACTTTCAGCGGGAGCTGAAGGGGCCTCCGAAGGTGCTGTCCGGCCGCGACCACAGCTTCTCCGATGTCGCCCGCAAGGTTGTCTCCATCATCAATCTCGGCAGTGTCCGCGCCATCGAGTCCATGCTGGGCGGCGCCGCGGTTCACCCGCTGCGCTTCCGCGCCAATCTCTACGTGAAGGGCTGGCCGGCCTGGTCGGAGCTCGATCTCGTCGGCCAGACGCTGGCGATCGGGCAGGCCCGGCTGAAAGTGGTCAAGCGCATCGTCCGCTGCCCTGCCACCAATGTCGATCCCGAGACCGGCAAGCGCGATCTCGAAATCCCGCCCACGCTCTCGCGCCACCTCGGCCACATGGACTGCGGCATCTATGCCGAGGTGATCGAAGGTGGCGAGATCGGCGTGGGCGATGCCGTTGCGGTGGAAGAGCCGAAGCTCATCTAAGCGGCCGTAGGGTGGGCAAAGCGAAGCGTGCCCACCACTTCGTTCTCGAATGCTGACACACCGCTGGTGGGCACGGCGCTTCGCGCCTTTGCCCACCCTACGGCTCCATGGCTAGTTCGGCATCACATACGCATAAATCCGACCGCGCGAGACCGGCGCCTCGCGGACGCGATTGCCGTTGTTGCCGGAGATCATGATCGGATTGCCCTGCGCGTCGACGCCGGTGATGATGCCGACATGACCGCCGCGGCCGCCGCGCGACATCACCGCGATTGCGCCGACCTGCGGACCGGAAACGCGCGTGCCGTAACGCGCGAACGAGCTCGCCATGTCGGATCCCGTGCCCTGATGGCCGGTGTGCTGCAGCACCATGTTCATGAAGCGCGCGCACCACAGGCTGCCGCGCCCGGTCGGATTGCTGCCGACATAGCGGCGCGCCTCCGAGACGAGGCCCGATCCACCGCCGAAGCCGCCGTTACTCATGCCGCTACCGGCGATGCCGCCGTTCGCGCTCGTGGCCATTCCATCGCTACCGCCACCGCGCATAGCCATTCGACGGCTACCGCTCGCGGCCATTCGACCGCTGCCGCTAATGATCGTTCCACCATTGCCGCTCATGACAACGCCTGGGCTATTGGCGTTCGGATCATAGCTGGCAAAAGCGTTGCCGAATCCGCTCGCCTGCAACTGCGCCGCGCCGCGCTCGAAGCGCGAGCTGCGTGCATGGTGGCGGTAATGATGATGCCTGCCGTGGTGCACGTAAGCGTGCCGCTCTGCGCTATGACGATGATGCGGCCGCGCTGAGGCCGGAGAAATGAACGAGGCAACCGCCGCGAAGAAAATCGCCAGCGCGACAACACAACGCGACAGGCGAGACGCAAACAACTCAAACATTCTTCATCCTTCGTTGACACCCCACTTCCCGATCGGCCCGTGCGGTGGCCGACATCTGCTTTGCGTATCAGAATCCTGATGTGGCGAGATCAAGACGCGTTCTGAAAGATTTTGCGCGCAGGTTAACGGGTGTTAGAACTCACATGCGTGAACTGCAGAACGGCATTCCAATGCCGCAACACCCTCAGGGAGAAAACCCGATGCCTTACGCCGTCGCGGAGGACAGGTGCCGTCTTTATTTCGAAGAAGCGGGCAGCGGCACGCCGATCATCTTCCTGCACGAATTCGCGGCCGACTACACCAATTGGGAGCCGCAGATGCGCTACTTGTCGCGCGGCCATCGCTGCATCACCTATTCGGCGCGCGGCTACACGCCGTCGGACGTTCCCGAGGGCGAGGTCTACAGCTACACGCATTTCTACAGCGACGCGCTCGCGGTGCTCGATCATCTCGAGATCGAGCGCGCACATCTCGTCGGCCTGTCGATGGGCGCCTACTCGTCGCTCCAGATCGGATTGAACGCGCCACAACGCGCGCTGTCGATGACGCTGGCCGGCGTCGGCTCCGGCTCGGAACTCGAGAACCTCGACGCTTGGCGCAAGCAATGCCGCGCAAATGCCGAGCAGTTCGAGACGCTGGGCTCCGCCGAGGTCGCGAAAGTCACGCGCGAGGCGCCGAGCCGGATTCCCTTTCTGGTGAAGGATCCGCGCGGGCACGCCGATTTCTACGCCGCGCTGGCACGACATGACGCCAAGGGTTCGGCGCGCACGATGCGCGGCTTCCAGGGCGGCCGCCCCTCGATCTACACGATGACGGATGCGATCAAGAAGGCGACGACGCCGGCGCTGATCATCTGCGGCGACGAGGACGATCCGTGCGTTGGGCCCAGCCTGTTCCTGAAGAAGCATCTGCCCGCGGCGGGGCTGGCGATGTTTCCGAAATCGGGTCACGTGCTCAATCTCGAAGAGCCCGCGCTGTTCAACGAAAGCGTCGAGCGGTTCGTGACGCTGGTGGAAGTGGGCCGCTGGCCGGCGCGCGATCCGAGGTCGCTGGCGGCGCATTAGGCACCGCTATAGCCGCTTACTCCGTCATTGCGAGCGCCAGCGAAGCAATCCAGACTACCTCCGTGGAAACAGTCTGGATTGCTTCGTCGCAAGGGCTCCTCGCAATGACGAGAAACTACGATTTCCCGCCGCCCCTGCTCAGCAAAAACACGCCCTGCTCGCCGAACATGTTCCACACCCACCACGGCAGGTTCAGCGGCACCGGGCGGCCGTAGAGATCGAGTGCGACCGAGCGCTCCATCTTGACGTTGATCTCGTCGCAGAGCTGCACGAAATCCTTGATGGTGCAGAAATGGATGTTGGCGGTGTCGTACCAGGTCGCCGGCAAATTCTCGGTGCGGGGCATGTGGCCGCCGATCAGAAGCTGGAGCCGCATCTTCCAGAAGCCGAAATTCGGGAACGAGACGATGGCGCGGCGGCCGATGCGCAGCAGATTCTCCAACACCACCCTCGGCTGCCGCGTTGCCTGCAGCGTCTGCGACAGGATCACGTAGTCGAAGGCGTCATCCGGATAATTGACGAGGTCGGTGTCGGCATCGCCCTGCACCACCGCAAGACCCTTGGCCACGCAGCGGTTGACGCCCTCACGCGACAGCTCGATGCCGCGGCCGTCGATGCCGCGGGTCTCCAGAAGCTGAAGCAGATCGCCCTCGCCGCAGCCGACGTCGAGCACCTTCGAGCCCGGCCTGACCATCTCGGCGACCAGCCGATGATCGGCGCGAAAATCACCGGACTTCCCGGTCGTAACGCCGCCCAGCGGCAAGACTTCCTGCACCGACATGCTAGCTACCCTTCAGTCCACGCGCCTTGCCTGCCGATTGCAGGAAGGCCCGGGAGATGTCGAAGAACTCGGGAACGTCGAGCAGGAAGGCGTCATGCCCGCGATCGGTCTCGATCTCGGCGAACGACACCCGCGCGCTCGAGGCGTTCAGCGCGTGCACCAGCGCGCGCGATTCCGAGGTCGGGAAGAGCCAATCGCTGGTGAACGAGACCACGCAGAAGCGGGTCTTGATATCGGCGAACGCCTTCGCCAGCACGCCGCCATGGTCGGCGGCGATGTCGAAATAGTCCATCGCGCGCGTCAGATAGAGGTAGGAGTTGGCGTCGAAGCGCTCGACGAAGGAGGAGCCCTGGTAGCGCAGATAGCTCTCGACCTGGAAATCCGCATCGAACGAGAAGGTCGGCAGCTCGCGGTCCTGCATGCGCCGGCCGAACTTGCGATGCAGCGCGGCGTCCGAGAGATAGGTGATGTGTGCCGCCATCCGCGCCACCCCGAGCCCGCGATGCGGATGGATGCCGTGATCGGCATAGCCGCCACCATGCCAATCGGGATCGGCCATCACGGCCTGGCGGCCGAGCTCGTGGAAGGCGATGTTCTGCGCGGAGTGCCGCGTCGAGCAGGCAATCGCCAGCGCAGAGAACACGCGGGCAGGATAGGCGGCGGTCCATTGCAGCACCTGCATGCCGCCCATCGAGCCGCCGACGACCGCAAACAGCGTGTCGATGCCGAGCCGGTCGATCAACATCGCCTGCGCGCGCACCATGTCGGGGATGGTGATGACAGGGAAATCCAGGCCCCAGACCTTGCCGGTGGACGGATTGATCGACGCGGGCCCGGTCGACCCCATGCAGCCGCCAATCACGTTGGAGCAGATGATGAAGTAGTGCTTGGGATCAATCGGGCGGCCGGGGCCGACCAGCGTCTCCCACCAGCCGGGCTTCCCGGTGACGGGATGCAC
>NZ_JALBGZ010001609.1:0-441 GCF_023006515.1 Bradyrhizobium sp. PRIMUS42 | reverse complement strand
CTCCGCACTGGTCGGCTTGCCCGTCGGCATCGAGGGCGGCAGCCCGGCAAGCGCCGCATTGGCCGACATCGGCGGCACTGCTGCAGGCGCGTTCCAGGTCGGCGCATGGCGCGCGATCAGCGTGTCGTAGAGATGGGAACCCATGTTGGCGGCGACCTGCTGCTGGTCGGTCAGCGCGCGAAATGCGGCGCAGTCGAAGGGCGTGCAGCCGTCGCGCGCGACCAGCACCTGCGCCACGAGGCCGTAGCGATCATGCTCCAGCGCCTTGCGCAGCGCCTTCAAATCCGCCGTCAGGCTCCTGTCCGCGGTCGCGGCATCACCGAGCGCGGTCAGCCGGTCGATCCGAACCGCGGTGTAGGAGACGGCCGCAGCCGCGGCATCCGGCGAACCGAACAGCGCCTTCTCGCAACCGATGGCGACCGCATCGCCGGCGAGATCGTC
>NZ_JALBGZ010001608.1:0-443 GCF_023006515.1 Bradyrhizobium sp. PRIMUS42 | reverse complement strand
AGCGCCGCGTCGAACAGGTCGAGATTGCTGGACAGCAATGCGCGCAGGATCAGGCCGGCGGTCAGCTGGCCCGTGACGCGCAAATGATGCACCAGGCCCTGCATGTCCTCGCCGCGCGAGCGCGCCGCGATGTTGATGGTGGAGCGGTCGCGCGCCTCGATCGTGATGCGATCGGCACGATCGGCGCTCAGCCAGTTCCGCGCCACGACGAATTGCGCCAGGGTCTCGGAGAGTTTCGCCACCAGCGCGGCCCGGGTTGCGGACGGCAGATCATCCAGCACCAGCATCGCCTCGCGGATCGCGGCGAGATGGCCATGGCGCTCGACGATGCGATCCCAGGAGAACGGGGCAAGCTCGGCATGAGGATTTTCGATCAGCTCCAGCGCGGCGGCCGCGCAGCCGACTTCGGCGATGGCGGCGCAGACCGATACCGGCAGCGCGAT
>NZ_JALBGZ010001607.1:0-443 GCF_023006515.1 Bradyrhizobium sp. PRIMUS42 | reverse complement strand
CTCATCCAAGAGGGGCGATCTTGTGTCGTCACGCATCGCGAGCCGGGGCTGCGGTGGACGCGGCAGCGTCGGCACGAGATGGGGCGGGCAGGGCGGGTAGTCCCTGTGAGCCCGCAACCCGCGTGCGGACGAGCGGCGCTGCTAGGTTCGTCTCGCCTGTAAGTTTCGCAGCTTTGTCGACAGGGCTGGAAATACTGCGGCGACATGGCGGGCCGTGCGTACGGCAAAACCGTGTGGTCCTGGCCGTCGTTGCTACGGTCAAGCCCTTCGGAGGTGCGAGCGAGCCCAACCGGGCAGACTGCATCTTTCAATTCGCGGGGCGAGGGAGGCCAAAGGAAAGTTCGGCTCCCGGGAGATCACGGCATAAGCCGTCCGACCATCGCGCAGGGAAGGCCGAGTGATCGGCGACACCTGTATGCTGCTGTGCGGTTCTTCCTGCGTGC
>NZ_JALBGZ010001606.1:0-444 GCF_023006515.1 Bradyrhizobium sp. PRIMUS42 | reverse complement strand
ATATCCACGCTGCCTTTCACCGCGGACAGCAGGCTGACCTCGGTGTCGGTCAGCGCCTTCAGGTAGATGTCGCCGGCGCTCGCGCTGGCCGACAGCCGCGTGGCGTTGGTGGTGAACCGGCCCGTCGCGTTGCCGATGCCGTTCGATGCGCTCAGCGACACTTCGGCGCCGGCGCCGGACACGAGGAACCTGGTCTGGCCGTCGCCATTGTCGATGATCGCTCCGAGCGATGCAACGCCGCCGGCGGTGACGATGATCGACGGGGTGTTCGAGGCGGCAGCGTAGGACAACGACGAATTCAGCTGGCCGATCGTTGCATCGCCGGTCGTGGTCACCGAGATCAGGCCGGGTGCGTTGATGGCGGAATAGGCGCCCATCGACAGCGTCGCGGCCACCAGCGTCACGGCGCCCGAGTTGCTGGTCGCAACCACCGGCGCCGCGCTG
>NZ_JALBGZ010001605.1:0-445 GCF_023006515.1 Bradyrhizobium sp. PRIMUS42 | reverse complement strand
GCCTACGATCAAGCCCAGTAGGGCACGAGTTAGGGACGATCGCGCCAGTCAGTGATACAGCCGTCCTGTCGACGGCGAGGCTCGCGCGATGATCGAGGCGATCAACGCCAACGGAGCCCCGGTGCTCGCGGTCGACCTGCCGAGCGGCATCAACGGTACCAGCGCGGCCATGTTGGGCGCCGCGGTGAACGCCACCGAGACCGTCACCTTCTTTCGCAAGAAGCCGGCGCATCTGCTGCTGCCGGGCCGGGTGCATTGCGGTCGCGTGCGCGTCGCCGACATCGGCATCGACCCGCAGGTGCTGGACGAGATCGCGCCGCAGACTTTCGAGAACGATCCGGATGTCTGGGGCGCCGCTTTTCCGGTGCCTCGCATCGACGGCCACAAATACGCGCGGGGCCATGTGCTGGCGGTCTCCGGCGATGCGGCGGCGACCGGCGCGGCA
>NZ_JALBGZ010001604.1:0-445 GCF_023006515.1 Bradyrhizobium sp. PRIMUS42 | reverse complement strand
GGCGCAACAGGCGGTCACGCCACGGCTCGCCCGCGCCGCGCGACACCGCGCCGCCGGATTTCGGCGAAACATAGATCAGGTCGGTGGTCTCGCCGGTCACCGCACAGTTGTCCAGCGCCAGGCCGAAGCCGAGCTCGGCGAGCATCGCCAGCTCGAAATGGATGACGTGGACGGCGGCGCCGCCGATATCGTCGAAATCGTCGAGCGAATGCTCGAGCAGTGCGAAGATCTCCTCGTGCGGATCGCGCTCCGGCAGCAGCCGCGCAATCGAGGCGAGATGGGTGACGCCGTAGACACCATGGGATGATCCCAGCAAAGTGGCCGCGCGCAGCTTCAGGCCTTCAACGGCATAGGTGCCGAGATGCTCGTCGAGCCGTGCCCGCCACACCACACTGACGCTGTTGCCCGGCTGGAGCAGCGGCCGCATCCGCGAGCCGGCGCCACC
>NZ_JALBGZ010001603.1:0-447 GCF_023006515.1 Bradyrhizobium sp. PRIMUS42 | reverse complement strand
CAGTTCCGACTTGCGCAACACCGGCAGGCCCGCCAGGGCCGCTCTGGAGGTCACGGCGGCGGGATCGAGGCCTCTTAGCCGCTCGGCATAGGCCGGGGCGGCCATCGCGGCTCGCAGCACCTCCGGCAGGCGGGAGAACAGATCGGCCTCGCGCGCTGCTGGCTCACGCGTCTCGCGGGCGTCGTAATGGGCGGTCATGGCTGTTCTTTCCGTATTGGCATCCGTTGCGCGCCGCCACCGGCATGGGTATCAGACCGCCATTGGCAAGGCCGAGAGAGGACCCGATGGCGGACGTAGGAAACATTGCGGCGGATGAGGCTGCCGATGTCGTCGTGCGCCTGAAGCGGCGCATGATCGACGAGGCGCTGCCGCTGTGGTCGACCGTCGGCTGGGATCAGGCCACGGGCGGCTTCATCGACCGGCTGCACCGCGACGGGACTGCGGATG
>NZ_JALBGZ010001602.1:0-447 GCF_023006515.1 Bradyrhizobium sp. PRIMUS42 | reverse complement strand
GGCCTGGTGACGCTGGCGAGCCCGCGCGATGCGCTCGCGATCAACGCGGCCGCGCTCACGGCTGTCATGGTGCGTCCCGTCGACACCGTCGTCGAGTTCGGCGAGTTGCTCGGCGACAAGCGCTACGGCACCTGCATCATCGGTCCCGGCGCGGGCGTCAGTGAGCGCACCTGCGATCTCGTTCACACCGCGCTCAGCGCCCAACGTCGTCTGGTGCTCGATGCCGATGCGCTGACGAGCTTTGCCGCAACCCCCGAGCGGCTGTTCGAATCGATCAAGTCCTCAGGTGACAATGCGGTGGTGCTGACCCCGCACGAAGGCGAGTTTCCGCGCTTGTTCTCCGACCTCAGCAACAAGAATCCGGGCCGCTCCAAGCTGGAGCGCGTGCGCGCCGCCGCCGAGCGTTGCGGCGCCGTCGTGCTGCTGAAGGGACCCGACACCACGATC
>NZ_JALBGZ010001601.1:0-448 GCF_023006515.1 Bradyrhizobium sp. PRIMUS42 | reverse complement strand
CTCCTATGCGATGGCGCCGAGCGGTGGCAGCGGCGCAACCGTGGCCTTCGAATCCATCGACGGCCCGCCACCGCAGGTATTCGACCGCATGGTCGGCGTGCTCGACAGCGAATCCAAGCTGCGCAGCCTGTCCGTCGTCTCCCGCGAGGGCACGGCCGCCTACCGCGTGCGCAGCTACCTTTCCGCCCAGGTGGTGCGCGGGAAGACCGTGATCGCCTGGGTCTGGGACGTCTACGACGCCAACCAGCAGCGGGCGCTGCGCCTCTCCGGCGAGGAACCGACCTCGACGAAGGCTGGACGGGATGCATGGGCGGCAGCCGACGACCTCGTGCTGCGGAAGATCGCCCAGGCCGGATTCAGTGGCCTTTCCAACATGATCAACGGAACGCCGGATGCTCCGAGCGGGGCTCCGGGCTTGCGCGGACCGGCGGTGGCGAGCGTCATTCCG
>NZ_JALBGZ010001600.1:0-450 GCF_023006515.1 Bradyrhizobium sp. PRIMUS42 | reverse complement strand
CCGGACGCTGCGGCGTGAAAGCGGGACGGAACGAGGATATGGCGCTCTCGCCGCTGTTGGCGGCGGTGCGGCGGCCCTCGCGCGCAAGTCCTTCCTTCAATCCGTGCACGATCAGCGCGCGGACGAGGCCGGCGTTGCGGAAACGCACCTCGGTCTTGGCGGGGTGGACGTTGGCATCGACCTCGCGCGGGTCGAGCGTGACGAACAATGCCAGCACCGGATGGCGGTCGCGCGGCAGGTAGTCGGAGTAGGCGGCGCGCACGGCGCCCAGGATCAGCTTGTCGCGCACCGGGCGGCCGTTGACGAAGAGGTACTGCCCGAGCGCATTGGCTTTGGTCAGCGCAGGCGCTGCGGCATAGCCGGAGACGACGACGCCCTCGCGTTCGGCATGGACCTCGATGGCATGGCTGCGAAACTCCGCGCCGAGAATGTCGCCGAGCCGTGTCAGCC
>NZ_JALBGZ010000015.1:0-33177 GCF_023006515.1 Bradyrhizobium sp. PRIMUS42 | reverse complement strand
GCATGGCCTGCGACACCGCGTTCCGGATCATCGCGCGCCGTCACCTCGATGCCGTCCTCGCCCAGCATGACGGCACCTGCCGCGGCGATCCCGACGCGCTGCACCAGATCCGGATCGCACTGACGCATCTGCGCACCGCCATCCGCTTCTTCTCGCCGATGGTCGACGACACTCTGCGCCCAAATGTCTGGGCCGAACTGAAATGGCTCAACAGCCAGCTCGGTATGGTGCGGGACCTCGATGTGGCGATCGAGCGGATCGTCGCCGAGAGCGGCGACGAGCTCGCCGTCATTGCCGAGCTCCAGCACTGGGACGAGAAACGCACCGAAAGCCACCGCCTGCTGGCGCGCGCACTGCAATCCGCGCGGTATCGCCGCCTTGTCGAGCAGACCTCGACCTGGATCGAAAGCGGCCCCTGGTCGACCCGGCGCAGCAAGGAAGCCATTCGACTGCGCCGCTGCACGCTCGCCGATCACGCGTCGGAGCGGCTGACCGAGTGGGAGACCAAGCTGCTCAAGAAAGCGCGAAAACTCCGCAAGCTCGACGTCGAGAAACGCCACAAGCTGCGGCTTCTCAACAAGCGGATGACCTATTCGATCGAGTCGCTCCAGGATCTGTTCGGCGGGGAATCACTGACGAAACAGAAGTCCATCCTCAAGAAATTGCGCAAGGCGCAACGCTCGCTCGGACAATTGAACGACGATGCGCGAGGACAAGCGCTTGCAGCGTCGTTGAACGGCGCCGGCCTCGATGCGAGCAATCGCTTCCTCAACCGCAAGCGGGAAAAGAAGCTGTTGCGGACGGCGTCAGCGGCCTACCGGAAGCTGGACAAGACTAAGCCCTTCCGTTCCGCGGACCTCGCGCCGAGTTCCGAGCCCGAAGTTTAGGTGTGGACGTAGTCCCCCGGCGCATCGGGCAGGCCGGGAGAGTCTCCGATTCCGATCGGCGGCGGATCGCTCGGCGCGCCAGAACGTGCCGCCAGCCAATTGGTCCATTCCGGCCACCACGACCCTTCAACGTGCGGAGCCAGCTTCAGCCATTCGTCTGCACCAACGTAGGGCGCGTCCTCGGCTTTGGTCAGCACCTGATAGCTGTGGCCCGGCTCCTCCGGAGGCGCAACGACACCGGCATTGTGGCCGCCGCTGGTCAACAGGAATGTCACGTCGGCGTCGACCTGATAGTGGATCTTGTAGACGGATCGCCACGGCGCCACGTGATCGGCGAGCGTGCCGGCCACGAACATCGGCGCGTGAATATCGGACAGCGAAATGCTCCTGCCCCCGACGTGGTATCGCCCCCCGGCAAGATCGTTGTCGAGGAATAGCTTGCGCAGATATTCCGAATGCATGCGATAAGGCAGCCGCGTTGCGTCCGCATTCCAGGCCATCAGATCGTTCAGTGGCGCGCCCTCGCCCATCAGATAGTCGTGCGACAGCCGCGACCAGATCAGTTCGTTGGAGCGCAACAGCTGGAAGGCGCCGGCCATCTGCGTCGTGTCGAGATAGCCACGCTGCCACATCATGTCTTCGAGAAACGCGACCTGACTCTCATTGATGAAGAGCGTCAGCTCTCCGGCCTCGGTGAAGTCGGTCTGGGCCGCAAGAAGAGTGATGGTGCCGAACCGGTTGTCACCGTCGCGCTCCATCGCAGCGGCAGCGATCGACAGCAATGTGCCGCCCAGACAATAGCCGAGCGCATGGGTCTTCCGGACCGGCATGATCAAGCCGATCATGTCTAGCGCCGCCATGACGCCCAGCCTGCGATAATCGTCGAAGGCGAGATCACGATCCCTTGCATCGGGGTTACGCCAGGAGATCGCGAACACGGTGAAACCTTGACCGGTCAGGTATTTGACCAGCGAATTCCGGGGCGCGAGATCAAGGATGTAGTATTTCATGATCCAGGCCGGCACGATCAGGATCGGTTCGGGTCGGACCTGCGCGGTAGCAGGAGAGTACTGAATCAGCTCGATCAGCTCGTTGCGATAGACGACCTTGCCGGGCGACGCCGCCACCGTCTTGCCGACCACGAACTGCGCGTCATCCGCCGACCTCGAGTTGGAGGGCAGGCGCATCAGGTCGCTGCACCAGTTCTGCCATCCGAAAACGAAATTCTCCCCGCCGCTCAGGAATGCCTTCTCCAGAACCTTTGGATTGGTCGCGACGAAATTCGACGGCGCCAGCATGTCGAGCGTCTGGCGCATCGAGAACTCGACGATGGCTTCGTTGGCGTGCGACACGCCGCGCACGCCGGTCGTGGCATCGCGCCACCACCGCTCTCCGAGCAGAAATGCCTGCGCCAGCAGATTGAACGGCGCGGCCTCCCATTGCGGTCCACTGAAGCGGCGATCCCGGTCCTGCGGCTGGATCACAGACCACGGCTTCTGCTCCGGCGACGCTGCGTGCACGACCGCCTCCGCCAACCGGCCGGCGTCGCGCAGAATGTTGCGGGAAATCTCCATCTGGCGCTGCGGCGCCGCGGCGAGATGCGAACTCCAATCGAGCCAGGCCAGCGACAGAGCCAGCGGTGAAATGCCGCCCGTGAACCGCGCCAGCATCGCGTGGAACGCGCGGTCGAGAGGATATGGCTCCGATGCAGGCAGAGGATCGGCGGCGGCCGGCATTCCTGCAAGCTTTTCGGGGCTGACCGTCGAGGCTGCGGGAGCAGCGGCGGGATTGACGGGGAGAACCTGCACCGCCGGCTCTTCGGCCCGTGGAAATATCTGCACGACGCTCATGGCTCAATGTTCCCGAGGACTTTTGTTCTGTGTCGGCGGCAGGATATGGCGCGGCTTCGCATAAGCGTTGAGCTGCATCAAATCCGGGCAAGGATCACAATTGCTTCATCGGAACGGCAGGCTTCGTCCGATTGACCTGAGTCAAACTGCCGCCCGGCCTCCGCGCTAATTTTCGCGCATCGAAATTCGACAAGCCAGCGGAGTTGTCCATGCGCGCCCACCAGATCATGACCCGGTCGGTCATCTCGGTTAACCCCGACACCAGCATCGTCGAGGCGGCGAATATCATGCTGAAGCGGCATGTCAGCGGTCTCACGGTGGTCGACGATACCGGCAAGCTGGTCGGTGTCGTCTCCGAAGGAGATTTCATCCGCCGCAGCGAAATCGGCACCGGGCGCAAGCGCGGACGCTGGCTGCGGTTCATCCTTGGTCCGGGCAAATCCGCCAGCGACTTCGTCCACGAGCACGGCCGCAAGGTCGCGGAGGTGATGACCGATTCGGTCGTGACCATCACGGAGGACACGGCGCTCGCCGAGATCGTCGACCTCATGGAGCGCAATAACGTGAAGCGGCTGCCCGTGGTGCGCGGCGACAAGGTCGTCGGGATCGTATCCCGCGCCAACCTGCTGCAGGCGGTGGCAGGACTCGCCCGCGAAGTGCGGGATCCGACGGCAGACGACGACCACATTCGCAACCGCGTCATCGACACCATGGAGAAGAACGACTGGTGCCCGTTCGGACTGAACGTCATCGTCCGCGACGGCATCGTTCACCTCAGCGGCGTCATCACCGAAGAGCGCACGCGGCAGGCCGCGATCGTCGCAGCGGAGAACGTCGAGGGTGTGAAGAAGGTGCACGACCATCTGTGCTGGGTCGACACCATGTCGGGCATCTATCTGAACTCGCCCGAGGACGACGAGCTCGCCAAGGCTAGCTGAGAAGGCGAGTTGAGCCGAGCTGAGTTAGCGCGGAATGACGGCGGTGGCCTCGATCTCGACGCGCGCCGCCTTTTCCACGAGGCGCACCACCTGCACCAGCGCCATCGCCGGATAGTGCGCGCCGAAGATGGCACGGTAGATCTTGCCGAGCTCCTTCAGGTTGGACAGGTACTCGTCCATGTCGACGACGTACCAGGTCAACCGCACGAGGTGCTCTGGCCGCGCACCGGCCTCGGCCATGATCGCGGCGATGTTGCCCAAGGTCTGGTGCACCTGCGCAACGAAGCCTTCCGCGAGACGCTCTTCGGCATCCCAGCCGATCACCCCGCCGGTGACGACGATGCGGCCCTCGGCGGCCATGCCATTGGCATAGCCCTTCGGCATCGGCCACCCCGACGGCTGGAGCACCTGCACCCGCGAACGGGTGTCATCGTCGGCTGCGGTCGGCAGCACCGCGAGCTGCGGGCCTTTCGGCGTCGTCACGGGCAATTCTCCATCCTTCTCATTCCGCCGCGACGCCCGAGGACGTCACCGCGGCCTGCGCCAGTTGCCGCAGGGCAAAGCGCTTCAATTTTCCGGTCTCGGTCTTCGGCAGTTGCGTCACGAACTCGATGGCGCGTGGATATTTGTACGGCGCAATCTCGCGTTTGACATGCTCCTGCAACTCGGTCACGAGCTGTGCGTCCGGTGTCACGCCGGGCGCCGCGACGACATAGGCCTTCACGATCATGCCGCGCGCCTCGTCCGGGGCGCCGACCACACCGCACTCGGCGACCGCCGGATGCGTGAGCAGTGCCGCCTCGACGTCCGTGCCGGCGATATTGTAGCCGGCCGACACGATCATGTCGTCGGAGCGGGACTGGTACCAAAAATAGCCGTCGCCATCCATCAGATAGGTGTCGCCGGTGATGTTCCAGCCGTTCTGGACGTATTTGCGCTGGCGCTCGTCGGCGAGATAGCGGCAACCGGTCGGCCCGCGCACCGCTAGCTTCCCCATGGTGCCCGGCGGAACGTCACGACCCTCATCATCGACGATCTTGGCTTCATAGCCCGGCACGGGCTTTCCCGTTGCGCCCGGACGGATCTCGTCCTCGGTCGCGCTGATGAAGATGTGCAGCAGCTCGGTCGAGCCGATGCCGTCCATCAGTTTGATGCCGGTGGCCTTGAGCCAGGCATCGAAGGTTGGCTTGGGCAGGGTCTCGCCTGCGGAAACACATTTGCGAAGCGAGGAGATGTCGTGGCCCGGCAGCTTGCCGACCATCGCCCGGTATGCGGTCGGCGCCGTGAAGCAGACCGTCGTCTTGTATTGCTCGATCGCCGCCAGCATGTCGTCCGGCGTCGTCTTCTCCAGCACGACGAAGGAGGCCCCGATATGCATCGGAAACAGCACGCCGCCGAAGCCGAACGTGAACGCGAGCGGCGCCGAGCCGACGAAGCGATCCTTCTGCTCGGCCCGCAAGATATTGCGCGCATAGCCGTCGCAAACCGCGAGCATGTCGCGATGGAAATGCATGGTGCCCTTGGGATCGCCTGTCGTGCCCGACGTGAAAGCGATCAGGCAGACGTCGTCGGAGGCGGTATCGACAGCCCTAAACTCCGCGCTGGCGCCGGCAATCAGCGCTTCGAGCGAGTCCGCCGCGCCATTGCCCCAATAAACGACCCGTCTGAGAGACGGCGCAGCCGCTTTCGCCTTCTCCATTTCTTCGGCAAGCTTGCCGTCGCACAGCGCCAGCGCAATCTCCGCCTTCTGGATCGGATAGGACAGCTCCTTGGCGCGGAGCAGCGGCATCGTTGCCACGACGATGCCGCCGGCCTTGATGACCGCGAGATAGGTCGCGACCATCATGGGGTTGTTGGCCGAGCGCAACAGCACGCGCCCGCCGGGAATGAGACCAAGCTCGCCGACCAGCACGTTGGCGATACGGTTCACGAGCGCCTGCAGCTCGCGATAGGTGTAGCTGACGGCGGGGCTGATGACGCAGGGCGCATTGCCATGCCCCTGCTCGACCCAGCGATCGAGGAAATAGCTGACGCAGTTCAATCGGGGCGGATAGCGCAGCTCAGGCCGCGTGAAGATGAACTCGGGCCAGAGTTCGCGCGGCGGCAGATGCTGCTGCGCAAACGTATCGACATGGGCCGTCGCGGCGTTGCCGTCATGCGAGCCCGTCACTTGAACCTTGGCGGCGTTGGCCATCGCACGCTCCTTTCAGCATGGATTGCACCCGGCAGCACGATCTGGAAAACATTTTAGGCTTAAAACAATTTGGCGCAATAGCGGATTTTGGGCATCCCGTGCTTTTTCCTGCGGCAAAAGGGATTGCGCGGCCTGCCGGCCCCGCGCTTACGGCCGGCGGCGCGCGGCCGATTTCTGCGCCGACGCCTTGGTCTTGGCAAGGAGGCGCATCAATTCGCGCACATCCTTCGGCGAGAGGTCGGCGAAGAGATCGGCGATCCAGGTCTCGTGCTCCGCAGCCATCCTGCGGAACTCGGCGCGGCCAAGCTTCGTGAGGCGGATCACCTGGACACGGCGATCCGTCTCCGAGGTACGGCGATCGAGATGGCCGGATTCCACGAGGCGCTCGACGAGACCGGTGACGTTGCCGTTCGACACCATCATGCGCTTGGAGACATCGGACAGCGTCATGCCATCAGGCGCCTTGTCGAGCTGCGCCATCAGATCGAAGCGGGGCAGCGTGACGTCGAACCGCTGCCGCAGCCGGCCGCGAACCTCGCCCTCGATCAGGGTCGTACAGGTCAGGAGGCGCAACCACAGCCGAAGCTCTTCGGCGTGGTCTTCCGGCGTTTCGACGGCCTTGGTCTCGGAATCGAGCATCTCGGTGCAGTCACTCTCGGCGGGCATTGGCGCCGGCACGGATTCCCCAACATTTTGAGCTTCAAATAAATTGAAGCCGGCCGCAAGTCCAAAGCTGCAACAATCGACCGCACGTGAATTTCTTTAGGCTTCAAATAATTGGCGCGACGCTTGCATACGCATGGCCGCTCGGATGGCGACGCCTTGAGCTTGCTTGCCGCGGCAGCCATCATCGGCATAAGCTTGGATCGGAGTACGCGGCCTGCAGCGCTCGCCGATAGTCACGAGGGACAGATCATGAAGATGCAAATGACCTTGGCCGCAGCCACCATGCTGCTTGGCACCACGATGACTCCAGCCCTCGCCGAGGAGAAGATCAAGCTGGGCGTGATCGTGACCCTGTCGGGGCCCGCGGCCGCGCTCGGGCAGCAGGTTCGCGACGGCTTTGCACTTGCTGTGAAGGATCTCGGCAGCAAGATGGGCGGCCGTGACGTCGAGGTCGTCGTGGTCGACGACGAACTGAAGCCGGACGCGGCGGTGACCAAGGTCAAGGGCCTCCTGGAGCGCGACAAGGTCGACTTCGTGATCGGCCCGATTTTCTCCAACATCCTGCAGGCGATCCACCGGCCCGTGACGGAATCGAAGACCTTCCTGATCAGCCCCAATGCCGGCCCGTCGACGTTCGCCGGCAAGGACTGCAACCCCTTCTTCTATGTGACCTCGTATCAGAACGATCAGGTGCACGAGATCCTCGGCAAGGTGGCCCAGGATCGTGGCTACAAGCGCATGTACCTGATGGTGCCGAACTATCAGGCCGGCAAGGATTCGGTGGCGGGATTCAAGCTCGACTACAAGGGCGAGATCGTCGAGGAATCCTACATGCCGCTGAACACGCTGGACTTCCAGCCGGAGTTGTCCAAGATCTCCTCGCAGAAGCCCGATGCCCTCTTCACGTTCATGCCGGGCGGCCTCGGCGTGAATCTGGTCAAGCAATACCGGCAGGCCGGTCTCGCCGACAGCATTCCGGTGCTCTCGGCTTTCACGGTGGATGAATCGACCCTGCCCGCACAGCAGGACGCGGCCGTCGGCATGTTCGGCGGCGCGAACTGGGCGCCCAACCTCGACAATCCCCAGAACAAGAAGTTCGTCGCCTCCTACGAGGCCGCCTATAACGTCGTGCCCGGCACCTACGCCTTCCAGGCGTATGACGCCGCGATGCTGATCGACAGTGCGGTCAAGGCCGTGAAAGGCGACCTCTCGAACAAGGACGCCGTCCGAGCCGCGCTTAAGAAGGCCGACTTCACCTCGCTGCGCGGCGCCTTCAAGTTCAACACCAACGGTTATCCGATCCAGGATTTCTACCTGACCAAGGTTGCCAAGCGTCCGGACGGCAAGTTCCAGACCGAGATCGTCCAGAAGGTCTTCGAAAATTACGGCGACCGCTATGCCAAGGACTGCAACGCGGCGAACTAAGCATGATCCGGAAAAGTGCGCAGCGGTTTTCCGAAAAGATCATGCTCAAACAAATAGCCATGTATCGCGTTACGGGAGGACTGCAATGAAGAGCGAAATCACCGGCATCACGCGGGCCAACGAGGGCATCCAGGGAATCTCCTGGAACATCCTCGGCCAGACCTATGTGCCGAAGAGCTATGCCGAACACAGCTTCTCATGGCACGCGACCTTGCCGCCGGGCACGTTCGTGCCGCCGCACATTCACCCTGACCAGGATGAATATCTCTACATGCTGGAGGGCAAGCTCGACTTCATGCTCGGCAATTCGGAGTCGCAGGCAACCGCCGGGGACCTGATCCGCCTCGGCATGGGCGTGCCGCATGGCATCTTCAACAAGTCGGAGCAGACCGCGAAAGTGCTGTTCTGGGTCTCGCCGAGTCGTAAGCTGTTCGACCTGTTCTGGGGCCTTCACAACATGAAGGAGCAGAAGCCGGAGGACGTCGTGGCGATGGCGGCCGAGTTCAACATCCACTTCCTGCCGCCGCCTCCCGGCGGCTAGCAGCGCGTCTTACGCACGGACCGCTGCAAGTCCCGGGACGGCGGCGAAGCCTGCCTTGGTGGCATAGCCGCGTACGATGGCTTCGCGCTGGGAATAGCTCAGGACGTTGTCGACATTGTCGAATCCATCTGGCGCGAGCTGCTCGACGGCGTCGATGACGCCCTCGGGACCGCCGCGCCGGTTGGAGCGGACGATGTCGGCCGTCATCGGCAGACGCTTCTTCTCGTATTCGAGCAGCGCCTGGCGCGGATGCTCGGCGCGCACCAGCGCGTCCGCAAGGCAGCGCGCATCGAGGATCGCCTGTGACGCGCCATTGGAGCCGACCGGATACATCGGATGCGCGGCGTCGCCGAGCAGCGT
Source organism: Bradyrhizobium sp. PRIMUS42 (assembly GCF_023006515.1). Classification (NCBI taxonomy): domain Bacteria; kingdom Pseudomonadati; phylum Pseudomonadota; class Alphaproteobacteria; order Hyphomicrobiales; family Nitrobacteraceae; genus Bradyrhizobium; species Bradyrhizobium sp. PRIMUS42. Next base: position 24,316 of record NZ_JALBGZ010000015.1, on the reverse strand, counting down.
GACGCGCCCGGACGACCAACAGGGTAAGGGATCGCGGTCGCAGGTCGGATATTCGTAGAATTCGGGCGTCGCCGAGATCAGGCTCTTCACGTCGACATAGGGCACGGAGAAGCGCGCGACATGCGGCATCAGTTCCTCGCGGCGGCCCGGCCGCGACCAGTCTTCTTTCCGCGGCGGCGGCGCGTTGCCCTCGCCCACCTTCACCAGCACGGCCCAATTGGTCAGGCGGCTCGCCGGGCTCGATCCCTCCGCGATCGGATAGATCACCACCTTGGCATTGAGGCCGCCGGCCACGATCATCGATTTGCCGGTGAGGAACAGCGGCCAGTCGCGCGCACCGCGCCATAGCATCAGGCCGTTCCAGCACGGTGGGCCCTCGTTCGGGAACAACGTCTCCCGGACGCGGGAATGGATACCGTCGGCGCCGATCAGGATATCGCCGCGCGCGGTGTGAATGTGCGCGCCCGCACGGTCAAAGAAATAGGCGGTGACGCCGCCCTCGTCCTGCGTAAACGCACCGAGCCGGCAGCCCGTGTGAATCGCCTCCTGACCGAGCCGTTCCTCGACGGCGCGATGGATGACGCCCTGGAGGCGGCCGCGATGGATCGAGAATTGCGGCACGTCGTGGCCGGCGTCGATGCCGCGGGCTTCGCGCCAGACCTCCTGGCCGTGGCGGTTGAGATAATAGAGCTGATCGGTGCGGATCGCGACGTCGTCGAGCTTCTGCAACAGGCCGAGACCTGCGAGCTCACGCATGGCATGCGGCAGCGTGTTGATCCCGACGCCGAGCTCGCGAATGGTGTCGGCCTGCTCGAAGATCTCACAATCCAGGCCGCGCGAGCGCAGCATCAATGCCGTGGTGAGACCACCGATACCGCCACCGATGATAATCGCCTTCATCGCCCAAACTCCACTCGAAACACAGGCAATGGGTTAACGTCGCACGGGCGGTCACTCCGCCGCAAGCGGCTTTGTCGCCTCCGCCTTGAGCTCGGCCCGGGTCTTGGGCTTAGCCTTAATGCGCAGCTCGTCGAGGTCCTGCCGGTCGCGGACGCTGTTGCGGAAAATTTGCTCTTTTCCCGGCAGATATTGTAGCGGACAGAACGCGTCGTTTGCCCCGTACCAGGCCGCCGCCTTCATGGTGAAGAACGGGTCGACCAGATGCGGGCGGCCGAGCGCGACGAGATCTGCCCGGCCGGCGGCCAGGACGGTGTTGGCCTGATCCGCCGTCGTGATGTTGCCGACGCACATCGTGGCGACACGCGCCTCGTTGCGGACCTGATCCGAGAACGGTGTCTGGAACATGCGCCCATAGATCGGCTGCGCGTCGCGGACGGTCTGCCCCGTCGAGACGTCGACGAGATCGACACCGGCTTCGGCGAAGGCGCGCGCGATCGCCACCGCGTCATCGCCGGTGATGCCGCCGTCGGCCCAGTCGGTCGCGGAAATGCGCACCGACATCGGCTTGTGCGACGGCCACACCGCCCGTAGCGCCTCGAAGATCTCGAGCGGGAAACGCAGACGGTTGTCGAGCGAGCCGCCATATTCGTCCGTGCGGCTGTTCGTCAGCGGCGAGATGAAGCTCGCGAGCAGATAGCCGTGGGCGCAGTGCAGCTCCAGCATATCGAAGCCGCAGCGCTGGCCGCGCTCGGCCGCCGCGACGAAAGCATCCCTCACCGCGTTCATGCCGGCACGATCGAGCTCGCGCGGCACCTGACTGTCGGGAAAATAGGGCAGCGGCGATGCCGAGAACACTTCCCAGCCGCCATCTTCCAGTGGCCGGTCCATCCCGTCCCACATCAGCTTGGTCGCGCCTTTGCGGCCGGCGTGGCCGAGTTGCAGGCAGATTTTCGCGGCCGAATTGCCGTGGACGAACTCCACGATGCGCCGCCAGGCGGCCTCCTGCTCGTTATTCCAAAGACCGGCGCAGCCGGGCGTGATGCGGGCATCGCGGCTCACGCAGGTCATCTCGGTGAAGATCAGCCCGGCGCCGCCAATCGCGCGCGAGCCATAATGCACCAGGTGGAAATCGGTCGGCACGCCTTCCTTGGCCGAATACATGCACATCGGCGACACCACGGCGCGATTGGCGAGCGTCATCTCGCGCAAGCGGAACGGCTGGAACAGCGGCACCATCGGACGGTCAGTGTCGACATCGAAGCCGCTGCCGCGCACCTGTCTGGCGAACGACTTGTCGACCTCTGCCACGAAATCCGGCGCGCGCAGCTTGAGATTGTCATAGGTGATCGCCTTCGAGCGCGTCATCACGCCAAAGGCAAATTGCACGGGATCAAAATTCCAGAAGCGATCGACGTGCTCGAACCAGACCAGCGAGACGTCGGCGGCGTGCTGTGTCTTCTCGACCTCCTCACGGCGGCCATGTTCATAGAGATCGAGCGCCGCCTTGGTGCTCGGCGCGTTCTGCATGGCTTCGGCTAGCGCAATCGCGTCTTCCATCGCGAGCTTGGTGCCGGAGCCGATCGAAAAATGCGCGCTCGCCTTGGCATCGCCAAGCAGCACCATGTTGTCCTTGACCCAGCGCTTGCTGCGGATCATCGGGAAATTGCGCCACATCGAACGGTTGGTGAGCAGCTTGTGCCCTTCGAGGAACCAACCAAAAATCTCGGCCATCCGCGCGGCGGACTGCGTCTCGTCCAGCCCTGTCAGGCCGGCCCGCTCGAAGGTCTCAGGGTCGGTCTCGAAGATCCAGGTCGAGTGTCCGGCCTCATACTGATAGGCGTGGGCGATGAACGGGCCCCACTCGGTCTCCTGGAAGATGAAGGTGAAGGCGTCGAGCGGCCTGGTCGAGCCCATCCAGGCGAACTTGTTGGAGCGGACGTCGACCTCCGGCTGGAAATGGTCGACATATTTCTCGCGGAAGCGGCTGTTGATGCCGTCGGCGATCAGCACGAGATCGGCATCGGCGAAGCGGGATTCGTCCTCGACGTCCACCTCGAAGTGCAGGACGACGCCAAGCTCGCGGGCCCGCTCCTGGAGGATCAGAAGCAGCTTGCGCCGCGAGCAGCCGCAAAAGCCGTTACCGCCGACCCGGTGGACGGTCCCGCGAAAATGCACCGCGATGTCGTCCCAATAGGCGAATTCCTGGGTAATGCGGCGGTAGCTCGGAAGATCGTGCTTTTCGAAATTGTCCAGCGTGGCGTCGGAGAACACCACGCCGAAACCGAACGTGTCGTAGGCCCGGTTGCGTTCATACACCGCGATGTCGGCGCTCGGGCGCTGCTTCTTGAGCAGGATCGCAGCGTAGAGACCCGCGGGTCCGCCACCGATGATCGCGACTTTCATGGGAGCCTCGCCAATTCACCCGGCCATGAAACTATTTTAAGCCTAAAATAATTTCGCGCAAGTCCCCTTGCTGGCGGTACCGGGGAAAGTCACCCGCTCAATCGCCCCTGAAGACCGGCTTGACCTTGTTGGCGAAAGCCTCGAAAGCGCGCGTGAAATCGGCCGTCGTCATGCACAGCGCTTGGGCGACGGCTTCCGCCTCGATCGCCTCCTCCACCGACATTGCCCATTCCATCGCCAGCATCCGCTTGGTCATGGTGTTGGCAAAGGTCGGCCCTTCCGCGACCTGCTTGGCCAGCAGTTGCGCCTGGGTCAGCACCTGCTCCGGCGTCACGATGCGGCTGAAGAAGCCCCAGCGCTCGCCCTCCTCCGCGGTCATGAACCGCCCGGTGTAGAGCAGCTCGGAAGCGCGGGACTGTCCGATGATCCGCGGAAGAATTGCGCAGGCGCCCATGTCGCAACCGGCGAGGCCCACCTTGTTGAACAGGAACGCGACCTTGGCCCCGCTCGCTGCGAGGCGCATGTCCGATGCCATGGCAACGATCGCGCCGGCCCCGGCACAGATGCCCTCGACCGCAGCCACGATCGGCTGCGGGCAGGCCCGCATCGCCTTGACGAGGTCACCCGTCATCCGCGTGAAGGCGGTCAGCCCCTTGGTGTCCATCTTCACCAGCGGACCGATGATCTCGAACACATCGCCACCGGACGAGAAATTACCGCCGGCGCCGGTTACGACGATGGACTTGACCTCGTCGTCGAAGGCGCAAGCGCGGAAGAAATCGGTCAGTTCCCGGTAGCTTTCGAATGTCAGCGGATTCTTTCGTTCGGGCCGATTGAGCGTGACCGTCGCAACGCCGTCGACCACCGCCAGCAGGAAGTGCTGCGGCGAATAGTCCGCGAGCGGAATGGTGACGGGATTTGCTGGTCTGCTCATGCGATCTCCTTGGCTTCCTTGTTCCGCACCTGCGCCAGGCACGCTAGACCTCGCCCCCGGCCACGGCAATCGCCTGCCCCGTGATCGCGCCGGCGCCCTCGCCGCACAACCAAAGAACCGCGTCTGCCACCTCCTGAGGCGTGATCAGGCGTCCTTGCGGATTGTGCTTGGCGAGCTCTGCGATCGCCTGCTCGCGGCTACGCCCCGTCTTGCTCATGATGTTCTCGATGCTGCCGGCGACGAGATCCGTGTCCGTGAAGCCGGGACACACCGCGTTCACGGTGACATTGCTGCCAGCCATCTCGAGGGCGAGGGAACGCACCAGACCGATCACGGCGTGCTTGGCCGCGCTGTACGCGCTGACATAGGCATAGCCCTTCAGTCCCGCCGTCGACGCGACCGCAACAATACGGCCATAAGGACGGCCCTTCATGCCCGGCAACACAGCGCGGACGGCGTGGACCACGCCCATGAAATTGACATCCATCATGCGCGTGAAGAGAGCGGTGTCCGACTTCGCGAATGGCGCCGATTCAGCGCTGCCAGCGTTGGCAATGAGAATATCGATCGGCTGCCGCGCGCTCGCCTCGGCAATGGCTGCCTTCAATGACGCCTCGTCCGAAACGTCGGCGACGGCCGCAAAATGCGCGGCGCCGGCGTCGACCGCCTCTGTGAGAGTCGCTGCATTCCGGCCAAGCACGGTCACGGTGGCCCCGGCACCGACGAGAGAGGCCGCGATCGCGCGGCCGATGCCGCGACCTCCACCTGTCACCAGCGCGTGCGGCGAGTGCGGCAATCCGGACATGCGCTGGCTCCCTCGGATCTCGTGATCGTTGCTCCCTATATTTTAACCTTCAAATTTTTGCAACGAAAGCGGCCGTCGCCGCCCCGACATCACGGCACGAGAGGCGGCCCGAAAATTGCTTTAAGTATAAAATTATTGCTTCCCATCCCCCACAGGCCTGTTAGCATCACAGCGCCGAGCAAAAGGATGTCGCGTGTCGCAGCCTGCGCCAATGATAACAAAGGACGGACGCTTCGCCTATGAAGCCGCGGGCGATCCGAACGCGACACCTCTGATCTTCCTGCATGGCATCGGCGGCGCTGCGCGAGCCTGGCGGCGCCAGCTTGCCACATTCGGGAGCCGCTTCCGTGCCATCGCGTGGGATATGCCGGGCTATGGCGGATCGGCGCCGCTTGCCAGCGTCAGCATCGCTGCCCTGGCGCAGGCGCTCCAGCAATTCATCGAGCAACTCGGGGCAACCAGCCCCATTCTCGTCGGCCACTCGATCGGCGGCATGATCGTCCAGAAATGGCTGGTACAGTCCCCGAAACTGGCTCGCGCGGTCGTGCTGGCGCAGACCAGCCCCGCCTTCGGCAAGGCCGACGGAGACTGGCAGAAATCATTCCTCGCGGCGCGGCTCGGGCCGCTCGATCGCGGGGAGACGATGAAGTCGCTGGCACCTTCTCTGGTGAAGGAGCTGGTCGGCGACGATCCCGATCCGGACGGGATGGACGTCGCACGCGAGTGCATGGCAAGCGTGCCCGAGGCAAGCTATCGCGCCATGATGCTGGCTCTCATCGGCTTCGATCAGCGCAGCACACTCAAGGATATTTCCGTCCCGACGCTGCTGCTGTCCGGGTCCAAGGACAACAACGCGCCGGCGCCGATGATGGCGAAAACGGCGAGCTACATCCCCTCCGCCGAATATGTCGAACTGCCCGGCGTCGGCCATCTCGCCAACCTCGAGCGTCCCGATGCCTTCGACGAAGCGCTTGGCCGCTTCCTGAATTCCGTTACGACCAAAGCGTAAGGTGACTACGCGATGACCATGCAAGTCAGCAAGACCATCGGCGCGAGTAACAAGGTCGCGCTGGATGCGCCGATCTTCGATCCCGTCGCATTCCGCCTGAACGACGAGCAGGCCGGCATCATCGCACGCGCCCGCGAGATCGGCCAGAGCGTGTTCGCCGCTCGCGCCGCCACTTACGATCGCGAGGCGATCTTTCCGGTTGAGAACTACCGCGACCTTCACCGCGTCGGCCTGCTTGGCATCGCCGTTCCCAAGAAACACGGCGGGCTCGGCGCGAACTACCAGACATACGCCTTGGCGGCGGCCGAAATCGGCCGCTATTGCGGTGCGACCGCGCTGACCTGGAACATGCATGTCTGCTCGACCCTGTGGTCAGGCCCGCTCGCCGACGATCTCGACATGGACGCCGAAACCCGGGCGGAGCACGAGCGGCGTCGTGCGGTCCATTACAAGCGCATCGTCGATGACGGCGCGATCTATTCGCAGCCTTTCTCGGAGGGTGGTGCGGCCGCCGCTGGCGGCGTCGCGTTCGGCACGGAAGCAAAACCCGTGGAAGGCGGCTGGATCGTCAACGGCAAGAAGATCTTTGCATCGCTCTCCGGCCATGCCGACTATTACGGCGTGCTCTGCACCGAGATCGAGGAAGGCGAGAAGGCGTCGCGCCGCAACACGCTCTATCTCGCCATCTCCGCCCAATCGGACGGCGTCTCGGTCGTCGGCGACTGGGATCCGCTCGGCATGCGCGGTACGGTTTCGCGGACGCTTCTGTTCAAGGACGTGTTCGTGCCGGCTGATTCTGCGCTGATGCCGCGCGGCGTCTATTTCCAGGCTGCAATGCGCTGGCCGCACATGTTCCTGACGTTGTCGCCGACCTATATGGGCCTGGCGCAAGCCGCCTATGATTTCACCGTGCGATACTTGCGCGGCGAAGTGCCGGGCATGCCGCCGGTCAAGCGGCGGATGTACCCGACCAAGCAGATCGCGGTCGCGCAGATGCAGATCAAGCTCGAACAGATCAAGGCGATCTGGTTCCAAGCCGTCACCGAGGCCTGCGCCAATCCGAGCAAGGAGCAGGTGCTACGGGCCTATGCCGCGCAATATTCGGTGATGGAGGGTGCCAACGAACTCGCCGCGCTCGCGATCCGCACCTGCGGCGGTCAGGCCATGCTTCGCTCGCTGCCGCTGGAGCGGATCTATCGCGACAGCCGCTGCGGCTCGCTGATGCTGCCCTGGACCGCCGAATTGTGCCTCGACCGGATCGGACGCGAGGCGCTGTACGAGGCCGGCGAGACGGACGACTGATTGTGGACCTTTGCAGTCTGATCGATCGCAACGCGGCGTTCGCGCCAGACAAGACGGCCATTGCCTTCGAAAGGGAACGGCTGAGCTATGCGGCGTTCGCCGCGCGCATCGAGCGGACCGCGACGGCGTTGAAGCAAGAGCTCGGCGTCGGCCGCGGCGACCGCGTCGCCATCCTCAGTCTGAACCGGCCGGACTATCTGGTTCTGCTTTATGCCTGCGCGCGGCTTGGCGCGATGCTGGTGCCGATGAACTGGCGCCTCGCCGTCGCCGAACAACTCTTCATTCTCAATGATGCGGGCGCCAAGGTGCTGGTGCTCGAGCAGGCCTTTGAGGGCGTTATTTCCGAGCTTGGGCGGACCGCGCCGGGGACGGCGATCGTCGGCCTCGACTTTGCGCCGCCTCGCGGCACGACATTAGAAAGCCTGCTGACGCGCAGCGACGGCACCAGCCGCAACCCGCACACCGATCTCTCCTGCCCGCTGCTCATCGTCTACACATCAGGGACAACCGGGCGGCCGAAAGGCGCGGTGCTGCGCCAGGAGGCGCTGTTCTGGAACGGCGTCATGAGCCAGCACATGCACAACATGACGGCCGATGACCACGTGCTGACCGTGCTGCCATTCTTCCACGTCGGCGGCCTCAATATCCAGACGACACCGGCGCTGCAGCTTGGCGCGACCGTCACGGTCCACGCGCGTTTTGCGCCGGAAACTGCCCTTGCGGCCATCGAACAGGAACGGCCGACGCTCACCGTGATGGTACCTGCGATCATCCAGGCGGTGAGCGAGCATCCCGCCTGGGCGACCGCGGATCTTTCGTCGCTCAAGGCCGTCGCCACCGGCTCGACCATCGTGCCTCCGCACCTGATCGAGCGTTTCCTCGCCCGCGACGTCCCGGTGCTTCAGGTCTACGGTTCGACGGAAACCTGCCCCATCGCGGTCTATACGCGGCTCGGCGGCGATCTTTCGCGCGCGGGATCGACCGGCCTCGCCGGCCTGTGCTGCGAAGCGAAGGTGATCGATCACGCAGGCAGCGAGGTGCCGCCGGGCACGCCGGGCGAGATCGCGGTGCGCGGGGCCAACGTGTTCTTCGAATATTGGGGTAACGATGCCGCCACGCGCGACGCATTGCACGACGGCTGGTATCGCACCGGCGATATCGGCTTGTGCGACGCCGACGGCTATTTCTGGGTGCGCGACCGCAAGAAGAACATGATCATTTCGGGGGGCGAGAACGTTTACCCGGCGGAGGTCGAGCGCGTCCTGCTCGAGCACCCCGATGTCAGCGAATGCGCCGTGATCGGTCGGCCGGACCCGCGCTGGGACGAGGTGCCGATCGCCTATGTCATCCCCCGATCCGGCTGCCGGCTCGAAGCGAACGAACTGACAGCCCATCTCCAGGCGCAACTCGCCCGCTACAAGGTGCCGCGCGACATCGTCTTCGTTACCGACCTGCCGCGCACGGCGCTGGGCAAGGTCCAGCATTTCCTGCTGAAGCAACTTGATGCGCAGTCCGGCGCGCAAGGAGAAGCATCTTGAAGATTGCGGTTCTCGGTGGGGGAAACGGCTCTTTCGCGGCTGCAGGCGATTTTGCGCTGTCGGGGCATGAGGTCCGGCTGTGGCGCCGCGATGCCGATCAGGTCGCCGCGCATCGCGCCGCGGGCTCGCGCATCCTGGTGAGGGATCACAACGGCCGCCACGACGTGACGCTCGCGCTGGTCACGACCGATATCGCCGAGGCCGTCGATGGCACGGAGCTGATCCTGTGCCCCGCTCCTGCCTTCGCGCAAGCAGATATCGCTCGCCTGCTCGCGCCGCATTTGCGGGACGGCCAGGTCGTATTCTTGCCGCCGGCGACATTCGGCTCAATGATCTTCGCGCAGGCTGCGCGGGATGCCGGGAACCAGGCCAAGGCGAGCTTTGCCGAAACCGGCACACTGCCATGGCTCACCCGCAAGCACGGACCATTCGAGGTCGCGATCACCATTCGCGCCAAGCGGCTTCCGGTCGGTGTGTTCCCGCTCGATCAGGTGCCCCATGCACTTGAAGTCATCGGACGCGCTTTCCCGGACGTAATCGAACCGTGTGGAGACGCGCTGTCCGGAGCGCTGATGAATGCAGGACCCATCATCCACCCGCCGTTGATTGTGATGAACGCCGGTCCAATCGAGCATTTCGAGCGCTGGGACATTCACAAGGAAGGTACGCAGGGCGCGATCCGCCGGGTCACGGATGCACTCGACGCCGAAAGGATCGCCGTGCGCGAGGCGCTCGGGTATGGCGCGCCGCATTTCCCGCTCGCTCATCACTACGCCAGGGAAGGCGAGATCTGGATGTATGGCCGCGGGTCACACGACCGGCTGACCGAATCCGGCGACTGGCGTGAACGAATCGTGCTGACCGAGCACCGCTACATGCGTGAGGATTTGCGGCTTGGGTTGTCTCTGCTGGTGTCCGTCGCCGGCCTGGCTGGCGTGCCCACACCCCTGGCCAAAGCGTTCCTGTCGATCGGCGGCGCGGTCTGCGGCGAGGATTTTGCGCGAGGTGGCCGAACGCTGAAGACGCTGGGGCTCGACAATCTCAGCAAGGCTGAATTGCAGACGCTGCTTCGCAATGGATTCTGATCGATGACCAATCGCGTCAATATCGCCTGTCTGGGGGCCGGCCGCATGGGGCGCGGCATCGCCGTCGCGTTCGCTTATGCGGGACACAGGGTCACGATGATCGACGTCAAGCTACGTTCCGCGGAGGAGTTCGCCAAGCTGGAAGCGGACGCGCTGGGCGAAGTCGGCAAGACCTTTGCCAGCCTGTCGAAGCTGGGACTGCTGACCGAAGCGGATGTCGATCCGCTGATCGCGCGGGTCTCGGTGGTGTCGGCCGGCGAAAGCGGTGAAGCGCTATCCGACGCCGGGATCGTCTTCGAGGGCGTCCCTGAAGTCGTCGAACTCAAGCGCGAGGTGCTGGGAGAAGCCTCAAGGCAGGTCCGCGCAGACACGATCATCGCCTCGACGACGTCGACCATTCTCGTCGACGATCTATCCGGCGCGATCGTGAATCCCCGCCGCTTCCTCAACGTGCACTGGCTCAACCCGGCCTATCTGATTCCGCTGGTCGAGGTTTCGCCCGGCAAAGCCACCGATCCCGCCATTATCGACGAAGTCAAAGCTCTGCTCGAAGGCATCGGCAAGATGCCGGTCGTCTGCGCGGCAACGCCCGGCTTCATCGTTCCGCGCATCCAGGCGCTCGCGATGAACGAGGCCGCGCGCATGGTCGAGGAAGGCGTCGCCAGCGCCGAGGAAATCGACAAGGCGATCCGCTACGGCTTCGGCTTCCGCTACGCCGTACTCGGACTGCTCGAATTCATCGACTGGGGTGGCGGCGACATCCTGTACTACGCGAGCCGGTATCTCGAAGGCGCGCTCGGCAGCGAGCGCTATCGAGCGCCGGACGTCATTTCCCGCAATATGCACGAAGGCCGGATCGGCCTGCGCACGGGCGCAGGCTTTCTCGACTATTCCGGCATGGACGTCGACGCCTATCGCGCGAAGCGGCTGCAGGCGATGGTCGATCTGCTTCGTCACTTCGGACTGGCGCGCCCCCCGGTGCTCGACAGCAACTAGCCAAAGACGTCCTGGAGCACGCCCTCCCGGACCACGGCAACGCCGTCGAGCTCGATCGTCGTCCCCATCATCGGCAGGTCGAAATGCCCGGCCGTGTAGCGGCCGGCGAATTCGTTCGCGCCGGTCGAGAACAGGAAATTGCCGGAGACGGCGCGAATCTCGGTACCGTTGGTGTCGCGCTGGTCATACATCGACAGCGCTTCATAGCGCGCACCGGGGTTCATGCCAAAGCCGACATGCGAGACGGCGTAGGCCTCACGATCGCCCCAGGCGGCAAGATAGGCGCGCATCATCGCGGCATCCGTGCCCTCGCCTTCCAGCTCGACGACATAGTCGTCCTTCAAGGTCATCTTCACGGGCGACGTCAGGTAGCGCTTGAAGGTGAGATTGATGTCCCCGGGCGCCATCACCAGCGTGCCATTGATCGTTCCGCTCTTGGGAAAGCTGACGACGATGCCACCCGGCCAATGCGCCAGCGTGCCGGGCTTGTCGGTCCAGCCCCACACGCCGACAGTGGACGCGCCGACCATATCGACATCGAGCGCCGTGCCCGCCTTCGACGTCACCCGCATCCGCTTGGTCCCGCGCAACATCTTGGCCGCTGCACGAACACGCTTCTCAAGCGCGGAATCCGGCACCATCCTCTCCAGCGCTTCGGGATGCTCGTTGGAGATCACCAGGATCCGCGCGCCGGCCTTCAATATCTCGGGCGTCTCCACCGCGTGCATCAGGCCCTCAAGGGTGCAATCCACCACAAAGCCGGCCTGCTGCAGCGCGGTGATGACCGGGCCAAGGCGCTGGATCGCCTCGCTCGCGCCCGTCGAGCGCACCGGCACGATATTGCGGTTGCGCGGTGTCGGCATCACCACATGAAACGGCCGCGCGCCCATCCGCAGCAGCGCGAGTTCAGCCAGATGCACGTTCAGCGCACGCGATTGGGTTTCCGAGAGGATCGCCGCGGTATCGCCGGCCTTGACGGCGCAGCGTTCAAAGATCTCGCAAAATGCGTCGATCCATTTTGCCTCGATGCGATCAGCCAGCATGGTGTTCACTCCCGGTCGTCTGGTTTCTTCTTGGTCAGTTCACGCTTCGGGAAAGCCCCGTAGCAGATACGTGCGCAGCGCCCCGAGCAGGCCGTTCAGGATCAACCCCAGCAGCGAGATCGTGATCAGCGGCACGAACATGTCGACGGCCTGGAAGGTTCGCGCCGCGGTCACGAGCGCGTGCCCCAACCCGTCTGTCGACGTGATCATCTCGGCCAGAAACACCACGATGCAGGAAATGACAAGCCCGATCCGGCATCCAGTCAGGATCGACGGCATCGCCGCCGGCAGCACCACCTTGAAGAGGATTTCGGTGCGTGGCGTTCCCGCCGCCATCGCCGACCAGATCAGCTTCTGTTCGACGGTCGACGCGCCGTAGTAGGTGGACAATAGAATAGGGAAAAGTGCATCGGCAGCCACCAATGTGATCTTCGACCCGTGGCCGAAGCCGAGCAAAAGCAGGAGTGCCGGATAGAGCGCAACCTTGGGCAGTGGCGCCAATACGCGAACGATCGGCCGAACCACGGCGTTGATGGCGGGACTGGCGGCGGCGGCAATGCCGATACTGACACCCAGCACGACCGCAATCGCGAACCCTGCAAACAGCCGGATCAGTGTTGCCGCGATCTCCTGCTGAAACGTCCACGTCACGAGTTGCTGGAGCAGCCGGCTGAAGACGAAGCCCGGCGGCGGCAGCAGGACCGCGGGCGCGAAGCCGAACGACACCAGGCCTTGCCACAACGCGACGATCAGCACGATCGGGGCAATCCCAAGAAGGACGTTTGCGGAGAGAAAGCGCGACATCACGAGAAGCTCAGCGGCATGTCGAACTGAGGCTCGGACCAGCGCACCAGTCTGGCACGAACCCTTTCGAAAATCGCGTCGATGCAGATTCCCATCGCACCCACGATGATGATCATCGCAAAGACGGTATCATACTGGCCCATGTCGAGCGCATTGAACAGGATGTTGCCGGCGCCCGACTGACGGGCGATCATCTCGCTGGTGATCATCGTGATCAGCGCCAGCACCAATCCAGTGCGGCATCCAGTCAGGATTTCCGGCAGCGCCGCGGGTAACACGATGCGCACCAGGCGTTGTGCGGGTGAAAGCCCCATCGCGGCTCCCGACCACAGCATCTTCTCTTCGACCGCCTTTGCGCCTTCAAAGCTGTGATAAATCACGGGGAGGCTGACGCCCAGGAAGATCACCAATGTCTTGGTGACGTCGCCGACGCCCAGCCAAAGCATGATGATCGGCATCAAGGCGGCCTTCGGCACCGGATAAATCACCATCAAGAGTGGATTGAAAAAAGCAGCAACGCCCCGGCTGCGCCCCATCAGCAGGCCCAGCGGAATCGAAACCAGCACCGCCACACCGAGCCCGATCGCCATGCGGCGAAGCGAGGCCAGGATGTTGATCAGCGATTCTTTATCGCCGAGGATATCGGGAATTGCCCGGATTGCCTCGATGGCCGTCGGGAAGCTGTCGTTCTTCAGCGCAAGCGAGGCGACCTGCCACACCGCCAGCAATCCGATGCAGGCCAGCACCGGAGCGCCCCGTCTGATCAAGGCGGCCGGCGACATCATGAGATAGGACCGCCTTCGTCGTCTTCATCGAACATTCGCTCGATGTCGACGACGTACTTCTGATAACCCGGGTCGAGCAACAGCTCGTTGCGGCGGCGCGGACGCGGCAGATCGATGTCGATCACTTGCCGGATGCGGCCGGGCGATTTCGACATCATCACGACCTTGTCGGAGAGAAAGACGGCCTCGTCGACCGAATGGGTGACAAACAACACCGTTTTGCGGTCACGCTCCCAGATGTTGAGAAGATCGTTCTGCAGGCGCGTCCTCGTGTGCGCGTCGAGCGCACCGAACGGTTCGTCCATCAGCAGGACCTCAGGATGGTAGGCGAGCGTCCGCGCCAGCGCGACGCGCTGCTTCATGCCGCCCGACAATTCCTTGGGGTAGAAATTCTCAAAGCCCTTGAGGCCGACCATCTCGATCAAGGTCCGGCTCTGCGCTTCCGCCTCGGCGGCGCGTACACCTTGCTGCCGCGGGCCGTACATCACATTGCCCAGCACGGTCTTCCAGGGGAACAGGGCAAACTCCTGGAACACCGGTCCGCGATCCGGACCAGGCCCCGTGATCGCATGGCCCTTGATCTTCGCCGTGCCGTTGGTCGGGCTGACAAAACCGCCGACGATATAAAGCAGTGTCGACTTGCCGCAACCGGACGGACCAAGGATGGAGACGAAGGCTCCCTCCTCGATCGTCAGCGAGATGTCCGAAAGCGCCACATGATCCTTGCGCGCCGATGTCTGAAAGACCTGCGAGACGCGGTCGATCTCGATGATCGCAGAAGCCGGCTCTCGTGATGTCACCGGTCTCACCCATTCGCTCGATCTCGCAGGCACTACCGTCATCCCGTCGCTCGCCTCACCGTGAGGCACGGGCTTAGCAAGAAGCCTGCCAGACAGGCGATCGTTTTCGCACCTGTGCGATGCGTCATTCGAACCACGGCCATTCTGCCGGGCCTTGATGCGTAACAGCTCCGCCGGGCGCCTGCCCAACCAGTCGCGCATATTTAGCAAGCGCACCTGCACGATGACGCGGCGGACGCTGCTTCCAATCCCGACGCCGCGCGCTGAGTTCCTGCTCATCGAGCAGCAGATCCATCCGCCGGTTTGGCGCATCAATCCGGATCCTGTCACCGTCGCGGACGAGCGCCAGCGGACCGCCGACAAATGCTTCGGGAGCCACGTAGCCGATGCACATGCCGCGGGTCGCGCCGGAGAACCGTCCATCGGTGATCAGCGCCACCTTTTCGCCCATGCCCTGCCCGTAGATCAGCGCAGTGACGCCGAGCATCTCACGCATGCCGGGGCCGCCGACCGGCCCCTCATTGCGGATCACGAGAACCTCGCCTGCCTTGTAGCTGCGATCACGAACAGCTTTGACGCAAGCTTCCTCATCTTCGAACACGCGCGCGACGCCTTCGAAGAACTGGCTCTTCAGACCAGCGACCTTGATCACCGCGCCATCGGGGCAGAGATTTCCCTTCAGAACCGCGACGCCTCCGTCAGGCATGATCGGCGCGCTAGACGCGTAAACCACCTCCCCGTCCGGCGCGTTCGCCGCGCCGTATTCTTCAGCAAGCGTGCGGCCCGTAATGGTGATGCAGCTACCATCAATACGACCGCTCGCGATCAGCTCTCGAATGACCACAGCGGCGCCGCCGATGTCGTAGACGTCCTTTGCCGTGTATTTGCCACCGGGCCGCAGATTTCCGATCAGCGGCGTCCGGGCAAAGACCTCGCCCACATCGTCGATCCCGAATGCAATGCCGGCTTCGTTCGCGATTGCCGGCAGATGCAGCGCGGCGTTGGTCGAGCCGCCCGTCGCCGCAACGATCGCCGCGCCGTTCTCGAGGGATTTCCGCGTCACGATGTCGCGAGGCAACGGCCCGCCGCGTTCCAGCATCCCCATGATCAAGCGTCCAGCGCGCCGCGAGATCTGCGCGCGCTCGGCATAGACTCCGGGCACCATCGAGACGTTGGGGATGGTCAGTCCCATCGCCTCCGAGACCATTCCCATGGTATTCGCGGTGAACTGACCGGCGCACGCGCCGATCGTCGGCAGGCAGGCGCGCTCGATCCGCTCGAGCGTGGCGCCGTCG
Source organism: Bradyrhizobium sp. PRIMUS42 (assembly GCF_023006515.1). Taxonomy (NCBI): domain Bacteria; kingdom Pseudomonadati; phylum Pseudomonadota; class Alphaproteobacteria; order Hyphomicrobiales; family Nitrobacteraceae; genus Bradyrhizobium; species Bradyrhizobium sp. PRIMUS42. The sequence goes on along the minus strand of NZ_JALBGZ010000015.1, from coordinate 8,617 downwards.
ATCTCTCCGGTCATGAAGCTGCCGACGGCCTCATAGGAGTCGAGCACCGTCAGCGTACGCCCATCAACGCGGCCCGGCAGCGAGCTGCCGCCATAGATGAAGATAGACGGCACGTTGCAACGAACCATGCCCATCATCACGCCGGGAAGTGTCTTGTCGCATCCGCCGTATCCGATCAGCGCGTCATAAGCCAGACCATGAACGACGGCCTCGATCGAGTCGGCGATCAGTTCACGCGAAAACAGCGAGAACTTCATTCCCTCGTGGTTCATGCTGATGCCGTCGGAAACCGACACGGTCGAGAATTCGCGGGGTGTGCCGCCGGCCTCCTCGATGCCGGTCTTGGCAGCGGCCACCTGGAAGTCGTGGGTCATATTGCAGGGCGTCTGCTCGCCCTTCATGCTGACGACGCCCACCATCGGCTTCGCAATCGCAGCGTCGTCGAGCCCCATTGCACGCATGAAGGCCCGGTGCGGGGCCCGGTCGAGGCCGTCTGTCGTGACTCGCGATCGCAACTTCTTCATACGTGCATCTTTTCGTGCCTCATCCCGGAGGATCCGGGACGCCGCGATAATCCTCGGCCGGATCGCCCGCTCGGTCGTCTATTCAAGCGGAGCGACGATCGTCGGATGCTTGAACTGCGCGACGTCCAGTTTCGGCAGCATTCCGGTCTCCGCGTAGATGTCCAGCATCTTCTGGATCGCGGGGAAGTTCGGCGCTGCGCCTGGATCACGGCCGAAATCGTTGTCCTTGAGCAGGTAGGTCTCGAGCACCGGAATAGGCGCCTTCAGCACTTCATTGACGACCTTCAGCGTCTCCTCGCGGTTCGCCAGCGCCTTCTTCATGCCCGAGGTGATATCGCGGACATAGGCCTTGACCAGCTCCGGGTTCTTGTCGACGAAATCGGCGCGGCAGGCTTCCAGGATGTGCACGATGTTCGGCATGGCCTCCGACAGGGAGAACAGCTTCCTGGTGCCGCCCTTCGCTTCCGCGCGCGCAGCAAACGGCTGATTCATGTTGACCGCATCGACGCGGCCCTGCCGCAGCGCGTCCTCGGAGACTGCAAAGCCGACCTCGACCAGCTTGATATCCTTGGTCGGATCGACACCATTCTGCTTCAGGAGCAGATTAAACGGCCCTTGCGTGCCGCCACCGATCACGGAAATGCCGACCGTCTTGCCCTTGAGATCGGCGATCGTCTTGATGGGCGAGTCATCCTTGACGGCCCAATAGACCGAGAAACCGCCAGGCTTCTCGAACACGTGCTGCGCAACGATGTAGGCTTTGAGATTGCCGCCGACCACGCCATTGGAGAGCGACAAGGGCGCCTGCGTCGCGCAGTCCAGCGCGCCGGCTGCCAAGGCCTGCGTCATCGGCGCGGTGCCTTGAAACTGGGTCCATTCGATATTGTAGGTCTTGCCGAGATTGGGAAACTCAGCCGGACGGCGCATCATCCAGTATTTGGATTCCTCGGCTGGAATCGTCCAGCCGACCCGGATCGTCTGCTGCGCCCGCGATGGGCTCGCCGCCGCGCTCACCGCGGCCGCCGTCCCCAAAGCCAGGATCCACTTCGAAACGGTTCGCATCGTGCCCACTCCGCTGCTCCGGCGCCGACCGGCGCCACCCAACCCGACCGCCTCAAATGTTTCATGGTTCAAACAATCAGGCAAGCCATGCGAGCCGGGCGGTTTCGCCGTTAGGCGCGCAATGTATGGTAAAGCGACGTTGCGCTGCGACAGAAGGAGGCAACCTATGGCTGATGCGAGCAAGGCGAACCCGCAAGGCGTCGAGAGGCTTGGTTATCTCGGCCTGGGGCTGATGGGAACGCCGATGACCCGGCGCCTGCTCAAGGCCGGCTATCAGGTCACTGTTTGGAACCGTTCGGAGGGCAAGGTGGCTCCGCTCATCGAAGCCGGTGCCAAGCGCGCAGTCACGCCGCGCGATCTCCTGGTGAACTCAGATATCTCCTTCATGTGCGTGACCGATGCGGCGGCGGTCGAAGAGGTGATCTTCGGTCCCGAGGGGCTGGCAGCGGCGCCCGGCGCAGGCAAGCTTGTCGTCGACTTCTCGTCGATACATCCCGACGCCGCACGCGACCTCGCAAAGCGACTGAAAGACGCCAATGGCGCTGGCTGGATCGATGCACCGGTTTCCGGCGGGACGAAGGGCGCCGAGGAAGGCACACTCGCCATCATGGCGGGTGGAGAAGCGGCCGACATCGAGAGGGTGCGGCCCTACGTTCTGGCCATGGCGCGCAGATTCACCCACATGGGTCCCATCGGGGCCGGTCAGACCACAAAACTCTGCAATCAGGTCATCGTCGGCTGCGCGATGGCCGTCCTCGCGGAGGCCACGCGCCTGGCTGTCAACGCCGGAATTGACGCCAACCGAATACCTGAAGCGCTCGCCGGCGGCTTTGCGGATTCCATCCCGCTTCAGCTGTTCGTGCCGCGAATGGTCCAGGGCATTCACTCCCCGCCGCTCGGCCACATTGCCACGATGCTCAAGGATCTCGATACGGTTGCCGACGTCGCACGGGCGACGTCGACGCCAGTGCCGATGGCCTCGCTTGCGGGGCAACTTTTCAGGTTGGCCAAGGCCACGCGCGGCGCGGAAGCGGACGCGCTGGAGCTTTACAAGCTTTCAGCGGCAGAGCGCTAAGCCATCGAGCGCGACCTGAGCACGCTAAGGCGTCTTCTTGCGCTCGTCGTCCGCGAGAAATCGGCCGAACGCCCCTTGCGCGAAAAGCAGCGGCTCCTGCGTATTGTAGGTATAGGCCTCGACAGCGCCGAGAAAAATCACGTGGTCACCGCCATAATAGCGATTCACGGAGCGGCATTGAAAGTTGGCGACGCTCTCCGCAAGCACCGGCGCCCCGCCGAGGCCCGGCGTCCAGTCCACATCGGTGAACTTGTCGTCCGACGACTTGGCGAATTTGCTCGCAAGCGCCTGCTGCGAAGCGCCAAGCACGTTGACCGTGAAATGACTGGCGTTCTGGAAGATGGTCAGACTCGAGGAATAGACGACCAGGCTCCACAGGACCAGCGGAGGATTCAGCGAAACCGAGGCAAACGAATTGCATGTCAGCCCGTAGGGCTTGCCGTCAGGCGCTGCGGCCGTGATGATCGTCACGCCCGTTGCATAGGTTCCGAGGGCGTTGCGAAAGTCGCGGGGATCGATCTGCGAGCTATCGCTCGCGAACTCGTTGGCGGGATCAGGAACGCGCGGCTGCTTCGGCAGATCATTCATCAGCCGGCCTCACAACGTGAGATTCTCGGACGGCAGACCCAGCGCCACGCGTCCATAGTTGGTCCCGGCCGCATCGAAGTTGAATGCGAGATGCGAATTGATCGCGTGAGCATCGCGGAACTGCCGCTGCAACACACCGGTCGTGAACAGGCCGCGCGCGCCGCTCGCGGCAAACAGCATCGACACCGCGTCCGTACACAGGTTCACCGAAAAAGATCCGTCGCGACGATATCGGGTCTTGGTCGCCATGTCGGGGATGTGACCGCGCCGCGCGTCCTCCATGGCATCGAGGCACGCCGACCGCATGATCAGGCGTGCGGCGTCGATCTTCGCCGCGGCTTCCGCGATCTTGATCTGAGTGCTTTGAAAATCGCTCAGCTTGGCGCGGTTATAAGTCGAAATCCGGTGACGAGCGACCTCGATGTAATCGTCGAGGCAGGCCTGCGCATTTCCCAGGGCGACGCCGGAGAGGACGTATGGAAACAACGAAAACACGGGCAGCGCATACAGTGGATTTGGATTGACCTTGCTTCCCGGCGTCGGACCGCCTGAGAGCTCACCGACGGCGACGGTCATATGGTCGGCCACGAAGGCATCCCTGACCTCCACGTCGCAAGACCCCGTCCCACGCAGTCCCGCGACATTCCAGGTATCCAACACCTTGTAGTCGCCCTTCGGCAGCAGAAAGATCCGATACTCGATGCCGTCCGCCTCGTCTTCGGAGTAGACAACGCTTGCCAGCATATTCCATTCGCAGGAGGCAACGCCCGAGGAGAACGGCCAGCTGCCGTGCAGCCGGTATCCGCCCTCGACTTTCGTTGCGCGTCCGGCGGGAAAGATGAACGAGGACGCGATCAGCGCGTCTGGATCGCGGCCCCAGACCAGATCCTGTGCCTTCTGCTCGAACATGCCGAGCATCCAGTGATGGCTCGCCAGATTGGCGAGATTCCAGGCAACCGACGCATCGGCTTGTCCAAGCAGCTCTGCGCAGTCGACGAGAGCGACGTAGTCGAGCTCGGCGCCGCCAACCCGCGCCGGTTGGAGCATCCGGAACAGACCAGCGTCGTGGAGATCCCTCTCGGTTTCTAACGGCAGATGCCGCAGCTCCTCGGTTCGCGCCGCCCGCTCTCGTAGTTGCGGCACTAGGGCCCGAGCCTTCGCGATCATCGCCTCATGAGCGTGCTCGCCGGCGTCCGCCCCGGTGGGCTGACCCATGCTCGGCTTTCGACCAGGCGCCATTCGTGTCCCTCGCTTTCACGCATTTATGCGGCCGCGCCATCGTCAAATCAAGCCAATGCAATTGGCATCGCGACGCATCAATTCGCATGCCGGGCGCCATGAGGACTGACCGCGGAGGTTCAACCGGGCGCAGGGGGTTTACCCGAGCCAAAGACACCCTTCCGGGCAAACTCCGTGATCCGACGCTCGTCATGGCCGAGCATATCACGCAGGACATCCTCGGTATGCTCACCTAACAGGGGGGCTGCAACGGGATCGACCGCACCGGTGAGGCTCATGGTGATCGGCGGCTCGATGTTGGGCACCCACTCCGCTTTACGGTGCGGAATCCGGTTCAAGCGATGGCGCTCGCGAGCTTCGGGTGCGTTGAACCCCTCCTCCACCGTCCGGAGATAGCCGACCGGAATATTGGCCTGTTTCATCTTCGCCATCCAGTTCTCGAGCGTATCGCTGGCAAAGACCTCCGCGATGGCCGCACGCAGGAGCTCCTTGTTCTCGGAGCGGGCCTTGCGCGTGGCGAACTGCGGATCGGTGATGAGATCTGGCCGGTTCAGCACCTCGACCACGAGCCGGCGATAGAGCCGATCGTTGGCGCAAGCCATATAGAGCGGCCCATCGGAGGCCTCATAGACGCCGACGGTGGGAGACCCGCTGGGCGAATTGCCGAACCGGCCGGGATTTTCGCCGTTGATGAGATAGGCCATGCCGTAGAAGCCGGTCATCCCCATCGCAATATCGAACAAGGCGACTTCGACGTGTTGCCCGCGGCCGAGCCGGTCCCGCGCCAGCAGCGCCATCAGGATGGCGTTACAGGCAGACATCCCCGTGGCCATGTCCACGATCGGCGGCCCGGTACGAACCGCCGGGCCATCGGCAAATCCGTTGAGCGACATGAAGCCGCTCTCGGCCTGCGTGATGGGATCGAAGCCGGGACGCGAGGCGAACGGTCCGGAGCGCCCATAGGCGGAGATCGAGCAATAGACCAGCCGCGGATTGAGCGGCGCGACCGATTCATAATCGAGCCCGAACTTCTTCATGACCCCGCTGGAAAAGTTCTCGACGACCACATCCGCCTTGCGGATCAGATCCAGCGCGATCTCGCGGGCCTCCGGCACCGAAAGATCGAGCGCAATGCCGCGCTTGTTGCGGTTCAGGCTGAGATACGCCGCGCTTTCGCCGCCAATTTCGGCGTGCTCATAGGCGCGCGTGTCGTCGCCGCCGTCGGGGTTCTCGATCTTGATGACGTGCGCGCCGAAATCGGCGAGTGTCTGCGTGCAGGCCGGGCCGGCGACGACACGCGTGAAATCGACGACCAGCAGACCATCGAGCGCAGTCAGCCCTCCCGTCGCCCGCGGCGAACGTTCCGGCAATTGAGGCTTGTTGGGCATTGATGGTGCTCCCTCACATCGGCTTATGGCCGCCGAATTTTCTGCAAGAGCAAACTTAAAGCCCGGCGCCGCCAACTTCGCAAGTGCCGCGCTCGCATCGGCCCGAAATGCAGAAACGGCCCGGCAGCCGTCAAGCTGCCGGGCCGTTAGAGATTTTCCGAGCGTCGGAAGCACGCGCGCCTCGTGCAGCCATTCTAGCTTGCGAAAGTCACGTTCCGCATGACGGGAAAACCCGATGCAATTGTTCAGCGCAGCCACTTTCGCCAATAAAGGGTATGCGACCAGGCCCAGGGCGATTCGGGCTCGTGAAGCCGATAACCCGCACGGATGAAATTATTGGCAGATACCGGATTGTCCGTCGTATCGGAGACGATGCTGTCCCATCCGAGGCGTCGCGCTCGCACTTCGACCGCTCGCATCAGCCTGAGTTGAAGTCCCCCTCCCCAGTGCCGCTGCAAGACCCCGACCCGGCAGAAATATCCGCTGTTCCGCGCATGCGTCGACGGCACGACGCCGGCGAAGGCGACCGCGTCATCACCGCGGTAGGCGATCCACCACGCCCCCAAATCGAATTGCGGCATGGCGGCCCCATCGAAGAATGTCAGCCGATGCAGATCACCGAGAATCTCGGCGGTCTCGTCATCGTCCGCGTCGACGATCCGAATTCTGTACATGGGATAGCCTATTGGCGGGGGTAATCCACTGCGACTCAGAGGTGGTGGAGGCTCACTTGCCCAGCACGACTTTGACACCGAGCCAGACCGCCCCCATCAGGCCAGTCGCGAGCACCGTGATCACCGCCTTGAAGGTGTAGCTCTGCGCCTGTTCCACGCTCTTTCGCCAGCGCCGCAGGTGCTGGAAGTCAGCTCTGAGCTCTTTGCGGTCATCGTCCTCGATCCCGAACGAGGCCAGGACTGATGCCACCGCTTTCAAGACGATCGCGTCGACGCTCTCCTGCTGAACTCTTTGCTGCTCGGCCAGTGTCTGTGCGACAATGGCTCGAATCTCTTCGTCTTGAATTTTCACCGCTTGATGATCCTCGCAATGTTCTCGAATCCGCGCTTGGCGAAGTAGAATGAGACGACCAGGTTGGCGGTGATCGCCGCAAATCCCGCCAGAGCGTCCGTCGAGCCAAATCCAAGGACCTTGTCCCAGACCAGGAGCTTTGCGAAGTAGAGCGCCACGCAATAGCCCATCAGCTTGTCTGGCTCGTAAGCGCGAGCGATATCAGATAGGCGGTCATCGTCTCTCCCCGAAAAAGAAATGCGCGGCAGATCGCGTGACGAAGCGCGATCGTTTCGGGCGCGAACCCTATCTCCGTGTCTCCGGAGACCGCAGCGGCGCGAGCAACAGGCCCAGCGCCGCGGGCCGGCACGTTCGCGCGTGCACGGCCAGCAATGGTTCGGACGGCGGCGCGCCGATCGGCGCTCCAAGTTTGACGAGTGCGTGGCCGCAATGCGCCGCCGCCGTCCGATTCAGAAATCGAAACGAAAAAACCCGCGGCGGATGTTGTCCGCGCGGGTGAACCAAACTCGTCTCGATGTTGTCATCATGCCGGTGTGTTGCCCGACGTGTCAAAGCCAAATTGAACGAGCCTGTGTTGAACAAGCCTCTGTTGAAAAAGCCTGTGTCAAACAAGCTGTGTTGAACGAAAAAGCCCGCTGCAGACTTCTCCGCGCGGGCTGAACCAAACGTCTTTCGATGATGCAATTCTGCCAGTGTTTTGCCCGACGTGTCAAACGAACTTGCAGGCGCGTCGAAAGTTAGCCGATCGGGAGGATCGGTCCATGACACCCAAGAGGACGTTACAGCAGACATCGCGTAGGCAGTCCGGAGACGAGCCGCGCCGCGACAAAAAGCGCGACACGCAGGACCCGATCATCGAAGATTCCGGCGAGACGCGGGACAGTGGTCGCGATCTCGGGCACGGCGAAGGCGGCACAATCAACCTTCCCGAAAAGCCTGGCGATTTGTCGAAGGACGATTAGGCGCGCCGGAACCTACCCGCCAGGCGGCGCGTTGATTCCTTCGTTGGAAGGAACGTACGCGCGATGAGCCACACTGTTCTGGTCGTTGATGACGATCCTGCCGTCCTCGATGTGATCATCGGTATGCTGGAAGATCTCGGCTGCGAGGTGGTCAGCGCCCAAAGCGGACCGGACGCACTCGACCGGCTCGAGCAGTACAAGGAGATCTCCATCCTCATCACCGATATCAACATGCCCGGCATGGATGGCCATGAACTGGCGGAGCTGGCAAAGCGAGTCCGTCCGGAGCTGAAGGTGCTGCAACTGTCGGGTCGCGAGCCCCGGCGCGGCGGCCTGCCGATGATCCGGAAGCCGTTCTCGTTCGAGGAACTCGCCGACGTCATGCAGCGAACCGCCGGCATTCGCTGAATCTGCAAAACAAAACCCGCAGCGGGCATCTCCCGCGCGGGGCGAACCAAACCCATTTCGATGATGCCATTATGCCGGTGTGTTGCCCGACGTGTCAACGCGGCGAACGCGGAAGAGCAAGCCCCTCCTCCCAGCTCAATATGTGGTGCGCAACGGGCTTGCTTCAAGTCCCCGCCTCTGCCGTAGAACCCCCGACCCAACAACAAGCCGAGGGGTCACGACATGCCTGTACTGCTTCCCACTTCCCGTTCGCGCGGCCGCACGGAGCGAACCCGCGCGGGGAACCCGGTGCTGAGCGAGCACGCCGTCGTGATTGCCGGCGGCGGCCCGACCGGGCTGATGCTG
>NZ_JALBGZ010000159.1:0-10484 GCF_023006515.1 Bradyrhizobium sp. PRIMUS42 | reverse complement strand
GGCGCGGTGCGCGAGGTGAAGCGGCGCTTGAGATAGGCGCCTGATCGGCGGCGCCACCAGGCTGGATCGATTGCTCCGGAGCGCATCGCGCTCTCCACGCGCGCGCGCAGATGTGCCGTTGCAGGAGGAATCTGGAGCCGGGGCGGAGGTTCGCAAAGAACGGCCCCCGCCTTCCGGGGCGTGGGCTATTGGGGGTGGAGGCGGGAGCCGTTTGCGAAGTGGGCACCCGACGTGCGGGCTCGCCCGCCAGGCACCTTCAACCTAGTGCATTTGTCCACATCTTGCTATTTAATTTTTATTAATTCCGTTTTATTTTTTATTTAATCATGCCATCCTAGGAAAAATAGCCGAAAATCCCTTTTTTCCGAAATTCGGCCGAGGCGGTCGCTGTGTCGAGATCCGTCCGAAACGGTCCGGATTGCCAGTATCGGAGTGAGCCATGAGTCATTCTCCATCACTCGTGCCGCAAATTACAACAGACCGGGACGTCTATCTCGTGCTCGATGATTTCGGCCGGCAGCTGGGCCGCGCCTGGTGTGAGACGGCCGAGGAGGACGCCAATCGCGCGACCCTGCTCAGACATCTCGCTGAAGGGCAATATCTCCATCCCACGCGTATCGTGGCCTTCAATACCGCGGAGGGATGGTCGCGGGATGCCACCGCCGAAATCGCCGACGAGCTGCGCCGCCGCTATGTCGAACTCGAGGAGAGCGATCCCTCGCTGCTGGAGTTCTTGGAAAGAGCAGCGAGGCGCTGAATCTCGACCATCGAAGGCGGATGAACGCTCCGCGATTGCGCTCGAACGAGGACCGCGCCGGGGCAGCGATCATACTTCGCTTGTCATGCGGACTTCGGAGAGCGCGCCCATCGCGCGCGTTAATGCGCGTGGTCAACGAGTCCTTACCGGCCCGCCGCGGTTGGCCGTTCGCATTAAGGATGCCCCGACGAACTTCGGCAGAGCAAGGTTTTGCGGCGTATACTGCGCCGACCTTCGCAAATCCATTTCGGGCAACTGGGGCACCGCACGCAATGTCTCGTACTCTCGCCGTTGTTTTCTCCACCGCTGTCGCCGCGATTTCCATGACGGGCGCAGCCTCCGCCGGCTGCTACAATTGCTACGCGCCGCCGCCGTGCACGACCTGCTATCAGCAGCAATACGTGCAGCCGCAATACCGCACCGTCGACGAAGCCGTGATGGTCTCGCCGGGCTCCGTCGTCGCGCACCGCACGCCGGCGCAGTATCGCACCGTGATGGTGCCGCAGACCGTGATGGTCGCGCCGCCCAGCGTCCAGTACCAGCGCATCCCGCCGCAATACGCCACGCGCCAGCGCGTCGAGATGGTCTCGCCCGGCTATTCCTATTACGCCCCGGTGCAGATGGGCTGCGCGTCCTGCGGGTACTGACGCCAAGGACGAAGCGGGCTTCGAGTGGCGCTCCTCACGGGGCGCCGTTTCTTTTGCGTGCCGCAAAACGAGGCCCGGACATGGAGACCAATCCTGCCGGGCCTCGCAACCGGCGACGCCCTGGGAGGTGTCGCCAGTGTCGGGATTGCCGAGACGTCGGCGCGCGGCGGCGCCGAACCTGCCGTCAAGCTAGAGGAACAGGCTGACGCTCGCCTGACAGAGGGCGGGCGGATGGGCCGGAGGCGAGGGTGCCCAACTTGGCGTTGCCTTGTGCCGTCGACTACGTTAAGCGACAGCCTTCCGGGACTGGAAGGGTGGCCGAGTGGTTTAAGGCACCGGTCTTGAAAACCGGCGTGCCCGCAAGGGTACCGTGGGTTCGAATCCCACCCCTTCCGCCAATAATCAGCAAACACAGTTACTTAGATGGATATCGCGCTTACTGCGCACAATCCAACGTACAATGAATCGCCGAAGGCGCCAGCCAGACATTGAGTCAACGTGCCGCGGCTTGGCCGCTGGCGATTAGGCCGCATCGAATCCAGCTTGGGTTTGATTTCATCTCTGCTCGTCGCGGGCGTCGGTTCATTTCTGATTTTGAACGGGGCCGAACTCAAAACCAAGTTGGGCTGGGCACAGACATCGAGTGCAAACTAAGAGGCCCGCCAGCGTGAACCGGCGGGCCGCTGATGCGGCTTAATGGATAGCCTTGTCTTCTCGGTTAAGCAGCTCCAGCCGCCTTTCTAGCTCTGCTTTCTTTGCCGCGAGCCTCGCGGCAAGAACGTCATTGACGACAGTGTGGAGTTGCCACAGTTCTTCGAGAGACATGCTCTCAAACTCTTTCCCTTCCATGAATTCCCCCGACTCACAGATGGGTTGAAAGCTTGGAGTTAGTCGACGAGGACAGCAACGAGACGTGGGTTGAGTGGAAGGTTTTTTACAGCTGCTCCCGATCTAACCGACAGTGCTAAAACCGGCCTCTTGCGAGCCGGCCGGAGTTTGACCGAGATATTGGCTACCAGCGGGCGCCGGTCACGGGAGCCGCCTGGCGGCAAGCTTCGCACCGACACAAATGCGAAGGCCGCAGGCACCGCTCTGGAGCAGCTCCTGCGGCCGGTGCCGCGACGTTCCGCGCGATCGACACGGCACGGTAGGTGGTACCACGGCGGCCCGCCAGCGCGAACCGCCAGCAGCCTAGCTGAAGCTGCTCCAACGTGAGTTCAGTCGATCGACTTCTCGAGCTTCCGGGCTGCCCGGAAGTCATCCATGTGCTGCAGGTTCGGCCCGTAGGCGGACTCCTTGGTGAGCAGATGGTAGATCCGGGCCACCATGGTTTGGAGATGCTTCATTCGTCCGCGGGGCATCGCCCGGGCCTTGCAAAGGGCTCGGACCGCGTGCGCTCGGAAGTAGTCAAAAGCGTCGGACATCGGAATTCAACGTCGCGCTCAGGGATTGGTTCTTACCCTCGATTCCGGAAACACCGGTCCAAACGAGATCGCATCAGGAACGGTATAGAATCTGAACAATTAGCCCGCAGGACGTTCACAGCGGGCAACGCATGTTCTTCTTCTTCTCGAACCGGCTCGGGTGTCTCGGCTCGCTGCTGATCTCCGGCTTGATCACACTCGCGCTGCTGTTCCTGTTCGGGATGATCAGGTTCTGACGTCCAGCGCGGACAGCCGTTCGAGCTGAGCTGAAGACGTGGAACCCATTGAGCGTTCAGCGCGTTTAGACGCGAATGCGAATTGCGAGGTTCACCTGCTTCAGAGCTCATCGACCCTGATCCCCGGCGACACCGTCTGGCGACGGTGCAAGACGCGGCGCGTGGCGGTTCTGAACGATGCTGCCGCTTATTTCGCGGCCCTGCGGGACGCGCTGCTGCAGGCGCAGGATCTCGTCTACATCATCGGATGGGACATCCATAGCGAGACCAGGCTGGTCGGAGCTTCCGGACATGCGGATGACGGCTTGCCGGAACAGCTTGGCCCATTCCTGCGCGCGCTGGTTCAACGGCGTCCCGCCCTGCAAATCCACATCCTCGTCTGGGACTTCGTCTCGTTTTACGCCTCCGAAAGGGAATGGAATTCCGCGGCCAAATTCACGGCCGACACAGATGGCCGCGTTCGGTTTCATCTGGATGCCACGCTTCCGTTTGGCTCGGCCCAACACCAGAAGATCGTCTGTGTCGACGGTTCACTGGCGTTCGTCGGCGGGCTCGATCTGACCATCAGGCGCTGGGACACCAGTGACCATCGCGCCGATCACGCATTGCGCTGCGACCCCGGGGGTAAGCCTTATCCGCCGTTTCATGATGTTCAATGCATGGTCGACGGAGACGCTGCGGCGCGGCTGTTCGAGCTCGCGGAGGAGCGCTGGCGCGCGGCGGGCCAACAGGTTCATGATCGATGCGCACAGAAGAGCATCCGGTGGCCGGCGAACGTGCCGGTCGAGGCCGAGCACTTGCCGGTGGGGATCGCCAGGACCGAGGTGGTTTGTCCTGCAGGTTCGACGATCAGGGAGGTCGAACGCTCGTTGATCGCAGCGATCCGGTCCGCGACGCGCTTCGTCTACATCGAAAATCAGTTTACCAGCGCCACCAAGTTCGCACGTGAATTGGCGGAGCAGATGCGTCGCGTGCCCATGCTTCGGGTTCTCGTCGTCACGCCCAAGCTGCATTCCTCGTGGGTGGAATCCCAGGCGATGCAGAACGGTCGTGGCGCCTTCATCGACTGCTTCAGCGCGGCCGGCATCGCGGATCGTATCCGCTTCGTCTATCCGGTCTCACGCAGCGGGGACACCGAAGCTGCCGTGATGGTGCACAGCAAGCTCATGATCGTCGATGACGGGATCCTGAGAATTGGCTCGGCGAACCTGAACAACCGTTCGATGGGCGCCGACAGCGAATGTGATCTCATCTTTGAAGCCTCGTCCGACGAGCACCGGGCCTTCATCGCATCAGTCCGCCATCGCCTGATCGCCCATTTCTGCGGTGTCGACGAACAGGCCGTCGCACAAAACGAGGATCGTCTTTTTACGCTGCTGGATGAGGTGTCGGACGCCGATGGGGCGAAGACGCTGCGACAAGTCGAGTCGTCGGTCCTGACCAGCACACTGGCCACGATGGTTCAGCCGGTTGCGGATCCTGAACGGCCTCTTCATCTGGAGCGGGCGGCATCCCGCATGTGGAACACGAAGACGATCATCGGGATCGTTTCAATAGCCGTGGCGCTTCTTGGACTGGCGATGGCCTGGTCGTACACGTCCTTGAGCGATTTCGCCGATGCGGGCCGTCTTTCGACGCTCCTGTCTGCCTACGCGCAGTCGGTCTGGGGGCCGCCGTTCGCGATCGCAGCTTTTGTGGTGGGCGGGCTGGTCGTGTTTCCGGTTCTCGTGCTCATTGCGGCAACCGCTGCCGCACTCGGGCCATGGCTGGGCTTCGTCAGCGCCATGGCGGGCGTCTTGCTCAGCGCTCTCATTCTTTTTGCGATCGGACGGGTGCTCGGCCGGGAACGCCTTCAGCGTTTGCTGGGGCGGCGTGCCGCGCGCATCCAGGAACGTGTTGTCGGCAAGGGCATTCTGGCTGTCGTCGTCATCCGGATGATTCCCATCGCGCCGTTCTCGGTGGTGAACGTCGTGGCTGGTGCGAGCATCCTGCCTCTGCGCGATTTCATGGCCGGAACTCTGCTGGGCATGACGCCCGGGATTCTCACCATGGCAGTTCTGGGCGCTCAGATCGCGGATCTGGCCAGGAATGCGTCCTGGACCAACGTAGTGCTGCTCGCACTGGCGTTCCTGGGCTGGCTCGCGATCTGCGCAGGCGCGCAATTCGTCGCGACGTGGCTCGCCGGGAGGCGCTGATGGCGCCGATGCGCTTCATGACGTGGAATGTGCATGGCACGTTCAATCTCAATCCGAAGTTCGATCTGGAGGGCATCTGTTCCATCGTTCACAAATGGGCTCCCGATGTCGTCGCGCTTCAAGAGGTGGATTCGCGATCGCGATCGGATGATCCGTTTGCGAAGCTGGCGAGCGTTGTCGGCGATCACCGTGTTCACGCCAAGTCGATCGTCACAGCGGATGGCGATTACGGTCAGATGCTGCTCAGCCGCTTTCCGTTCTCCAGCGTGCCCGAGATCGTGGACGTGTCGTATCGCGAGCGCGAGCCGCGCAGAGCGATTGCCACGGATCTGCTGACGCCTGCCGGCGATGTACGTGTGGTGGCCACGCATCTCGGCCTGAGTATCCACGAGCGATATGCGCAAGCTCAGGCCCTGGTGAGCCTGGTGAAACATGGCCGGACTGTCGTCCTCGGCGATTTCAATGACTGGTTCTGGGTCAAATCGGTGCGGCGCGTGCTTGCGCAGGTCTGCCCAAACCGGACGCGGCTCCGAACTTTCCCGTCGCGCTTACCTCTCATGCGGCTTGACCGGATCTATGCAACGTCCGACAGCCGGATCCGGAAAGTCTGGACCGACGATGAGGCGAGGGCCTTTTCAGACCATTTGCCGGTGATTGCGGACATCGAGATCTCCGCCGACGGAAGATGATCTCCTCGCGGGCCTCTTATGCTCACGTCCGAGCAAGGTGGCGGAATGCCACTGTCTTGCCCGACGGGGCCACCGCCTTTAGCGCATGATGGGAAAAGTCCTTGCGGCAGAATGGCTTGGCTACTGTGCATGGGGTTGTTTCGCAAATTATGGGGCCGGCCCGCTGTGCCCCTCAGAGGGCATGCGGAACTTTTTCCTCGCCGCCGCGTTCTCTTGGCATGACTGAAGACCTTTCGTTCCGACGCAAACCCCTGACCCCCGAACAGCGCCAGGCGCGCGATGCGGCACGCCGGATCGAGGCCGAAAAGGCCATGCGCGACCATGAAGTGGCGCAAAAGGCGTTTTACGCCAACAAAGAGCGGCTGAAGGCCGAACGGCTGGCGCGGGAAGCTGCGGCGGCGAAAGGCTGATCTGGCGCGGTCCCCCGCAGTCTTCTGACGCGATCTTCCGCCCGCGCTGACGGCTAATGCCTGTTGGACATCCGCGTTGCGCTCAAGGCCAGGACGAGCGCCTGGACGGCCCCCACGAAGGGCCCGCGGGGCGATCGCGCCTCGATCGCTTCGGCTGCGATGCGACAGTCCTCGGCGACCTTGAGCAGCCCGCTTCGCGTCAGGTCCATGGTGGAGAGGGCGGCCTGCTCCAGGCAGACCCGTTCAAGCCGTCGAAACTCCCGCAGCTCTTTGTTCATGCGTCAGCTCTCGGTGTGCCCCAAGCCATGCGGCGCTGAGTCTGCTTAACGAGTGGTAAACGATCTCCAACTAGCCGAGTCGGCTGGCGCCGGGCTTGTGCGTGCCATGCACACGACCGGCCGGGGGGCACGGCAGGCTTGACGGCGTGTGGCTTCCGCCGGAAGCTTCAAATCGTCCTACACCAGCGTGAACCGCGGAGACTTTTGCACCAGCCAGTCCGACCCTCATCAGCGAAAGCGCAATGGAGCTGACCATGACCACGTTCGACAAGCGCGAGCAGGGCTTCGAGGCCAAATTCGTCCACGACAAGGAACTCATGTTCAAGGTCGCCGCCCGATCCAACAAGCTGCTCGGTCTCTGGGCCGCAAGCCGGCTCGGACTGAGCGGCGATGCCGCGGCAAGCTATGCAACAACGCTGGTGACGGACCATCTGGAAAACCAGACGATGGACGAGGTGCTGGACAAGGTGTCGGAGGATCTTGCCGGCACGGGCCTTGCGCGCGAGCAGGTCGCGGCCAAGTTTCAGGAATGCCTGCGTCAGGTCATGCAGCAGCTCGAGACCGACAGGTAAAGCGGGCGCGAGGCCTCACTCGGCGTGCTTGCGCATTCCGGAATCGCTGAGCTTGTCGACATAGGCGATGCCGATCGCCGAGAGAATGAAGGTGATGTGAATCAGCACCTGCCACATCACGCCGGTCTCGGTGAAGCCGGCGCGGTCCGAGCCGAGATTGCCGGCCTCGATGAAGGTGCGCAGCAGCGCGATCGAGGAGATGCCGATGATGGCCATGGCGAGCTTGATCTTCAGCACGCTGGCATTGACGTGGCCGAGCCATTCCGGCTCGTCGGGATGGCCCTGGAGGTCGAGCCGGGAGACGAACGTCTCGTAGCCGCCGACGATCACCATCACGAGCAGGTTGGAGATCATCACGACGTCGATCAGGGCGAGCACGCTCATCATGATCTGTTGCTCGGTGAGATCGATCGCGTGCCAGGAGAGGTGCCAGAGCTCTTTCAGGAACAGCACGATATAGACGCATTGCGCCGCGATCAGTCCGAGATAGAGCGGCAGTTGCAGCCAGCGTGAGCCGAAGATGATCATCGGCAGCAGGCCCAGGCGCGGCGAGGGCGGGCGGGGCTCGGTGCGGGTCTCAGGCTCAACCGACATTCAGGCCGCATCCTCGCAATCGAAACGATCTCGCTTTCATCTAACGCGACAAGATGGCCGGCGGAAGACGTGGCCCGCGTCTCGCCTTCGGCGGATCGCGCCATTTCGTGCTAGCGTGCCTTGCGGCCATCGTGCGACGGCCCGGATCGGGAGGCGGGGAGTGAGCAGGGGCGGCTTCGGCAGATGGGTCAGCGGGATCGCGCTCGCCGGCGCGATCACGATTGGCGCCGGCTCCGCGGAGGTCTCGGCGAGCCCGCTGACGCCGTTTCGCTACGAGGCGCAGGCGCAGCGTCATTGTCCGCACGACAAGGTGGTCTGGCTCGATTTCAGGAAAGGGGTCTACTACCGCAAGGGTCAGAAGCGGTACGGCCAGGGGTTCGACGGCAGCTTCGTCTGCCAGAACGAGGCGCGCGACAGCTTCTATCGCCGGTCCCTGCTGGGCCTGCGCTGAGGCGTCGAAAGCAGAAATTCAATCAACTAAACGGGAGCGGGGCAATCCTAAAGGGATTGCGGTGCAGCATCGCGGTGCAGGTGTGGTTAGAAAACGGAAAAGCGCTGGCGGTGTTCAGGCGAAGGCCAGTGCCACGAGGCTCGAGCAGAGCAGGACCAAGCCGCCGGCGGTCAATGCCAGGAAGCCGTCAGATACCAGGTCATGGTTGCGCATGGGACACCTGCCGCTCTCGTCTTCGTTGCTCGGTCGGATCGATCAAATTCGCCGAACGCGCCGTCTTGAAAGAGGTGTTGCTTGCCGTTCGCGCGAGTGCCTCAGGCCCTCGTGCGGTAACCCTCAAACGCATGGGCCAGGAAGATCCCCGCGCTTACCAGACCCATCAGTGCCGAAACCGTCTCGATCATCGTTAAATTCCAAATCCTGCCCTTGCATCCGAGAAAACGCGTGCGGCCTTGCACAGTCAAAAGAATTTCGGTGAGGGGCGCGACAATGGGGGTGGAGTGAGGATTTGGCGCAACAGAATGTCCGGCCATGGCACAGCGCAGGTGCCATCGCTCCGTAGAACAACGGAAAAATGCGAACGTCCCGTTTACCATCCCGGCGGGATCGCTGCGGGCTCCCCATTTCCGCCGTGTTCGGGTTGCGTTATCGTTACTGCTTCCGACGCGGTGGTGGGCCGCTTCGGATTGAAGGACCGGACAGCGCTCCCCGTAGCCATAGCGGGTTAGGTATGCTTCCGGCGAAGTGGTATTTGGGGCGCATGGGGATCCGACGGTCAGATTCGGTTTTGCGGGCCGCGCGCGGTGTTGCGGCGGTCGCGACCTGCCTTGCGCTTGCCAATTGCGCCTCCTCCAACAAATTCGCCAGCCGCGTTGACCCGAAGTACGGCGTGTCCTCGAGCCCCCGGGTCGTGGCTTTGGGTGATCCGGTCCCGAAGGGCGGTGGCACCTACCGCGTCGGCAAGCCCTATGTGGTGGCCGGCCGGACCTACGTGCCCGAGGAGGACGTCAACTACCGTGCCGAGGGCATGGCGTCCTGGTACGGCGATGACTTCCATGGCCGCCTGACCGCCAATGGCGAAGTGTTCGACATGACCTCGCTGACCGCGGCGCATCCGACCCTGCCGATGCCGTCCTATGCGCGGGTGACCAATGTGTCGAACGGCAAGTCGCTGATCGTCCGGGTCAATGACCGCGGTCCCTATCATGGCAACCGCCTCATCGATGTCTCGAACAAGGCCGCCGAACTCCTTGAGTTCAAAGGCAATGGCGTCGCCAAGGTCCGCGTCGAGTATGTCGGCCGGGCGCCGCTTGAAGGCTCCGACGACCGCCAGCTTCTGGCAACCCTGCGCACCGGTGTTCCGGCGCCATCGCCCTCGATGGTCCGGGTCGCCTCCGCAAGGCCCTTCGTGCCGGAATTGCCCGGATCGAGCCGCGGCGCCATTCGCGGCGACGTGCCGATGCCGGAGGGGCGGCCCTATAATCTCGGCAACACCTCCGCCGACATGGCCTCGCTCAATGCAACCTCGGAAATGTCGGCCTCGAGCCGCGGCCGGGGCCGGGCGGTGCAGAACGCTCGTGCGGTGTCCTACGACCGGGACGGCCGTTACGCCGCCGAGAACGCGGATTCGTCGGCCGACGGCGCCGCCGAGGCTCGCAACATCCTGAGCGGCCGCGGCCTCTACTAGGCCGCGCTCTCCCTCAAGAATTTCACCAGCGCCGCGTTCACCTCGTCGGGTCGCTCCTGCTGCACCCAATGGCCGGCGCCCTCGATGATCAGCTTTCGCTTCAGATTGGGCAGCACGCGCTCGAGCTCGTTGACGCGCTTGGCGCCGATCAGGCCGGTGATGACGGCGTCCCTGGAGCCGGCAATGAACAGCGAGGGCTGACGGATCTGGGCGTCCTGCCACGGCGCCGTCAGCTCCCAATTGCGATCGATGTTGCGGTACCAGTTCAGCCCGCCGCGAAAGCCGGACTTGCGGAAGCTTTCGGTGAAATAGGCCAGATCAGTCTCGCTGAGCCAGCCGGGCAGGGGCTCCTCCGTGGTCGCGTGGCTGAGAAAGCCCTTGCCCTCCTGCACGAACATCGCGGCGGTGGGATCGGCGAGGCCCCGTCCCCCAAGCACGATGCGCATGGTGCGGGCGACGTCGCGCTCCAGCTCGGCCTCGGCGACACCGGGCGCCTGGAAATACTGCCAGTAGAAATTGGTGACGCCGCCCTGGCGGAGCAGGT
>NZ_JALBGZ010001599.1:0-450 GCF_023006515.1 Bradyrhizobium sp. PRIMUS42 | reverse complement strand
ACACGGTCGTCGTCGCCGGCGGCGGCTTCACCGGCATCGAGGCGGCCACCGAAATGCCGGCGCGGCTTCGCGACATCCTCGGCGCAACCGCGAAAACCCGCGTCATCATCGTCGAACGCAACAATGCGATCGCGCCCGACATGGGCGCAGGTCCCCGCCCCGTCATCGAGGACGCCCTTCACAGGCTCGGTGTGGAAACCCGCCTCGGTGCCGGTGTCGCATCGCTCGACCAATCCGGCGTCACCCTGTCCAGCGGCGAGCACATCGAGACCGAGACCGTGATCTGGGCGGCGGGCATTCGTGCGGCGCCCTTGACCGCGCAGATTCCCGCCGAGCGCGACAGTTTCGGCCGCTTGCTGGTCGATCGCTGCTTGCAGGTGACAGGCGTTCAGCGTGTCTTCGCGGCCGGCGATGCGGCACGCGCGGCCTGCGACGACGAGGGCAATTACG
>NZ_JALBGZ010001598.1:0-454 GCF_023006515.1 Bradyrhizobium sp. PRIMUS42 | reverse complement strand
GACGTCGCCGTCGCTGTTGCGCCCCGTCGTCAAGCCGGAGGCGTCCGCGAGATCTCCGGTGGCGATGAGGTCGGCGATCTCGATGGCTGCCGTCGCGATGGCGTCGACCGCGGCGGCCACCGCCAGTGCGTGAGGCGCGGTCTCTGAGTACCGTTGAAGGTGGTCGTCCAGCCTCAATTGCCCGGTCATCTGCGCATCCCCTTTGCCGGCGCCGTATCCAGTTCCCTCCCCTCTGGAGGTCGGTACGGTCAGTCCCGGCATCAGGAGATTGACAGGGGCAGCTTAATAAGGAAAATTTCTATTCATAATGAGCGTCAAAGAATTTTCTTATAATGGCCCCGGCCATGCGACGGCCCAGCTCCGGCATCTGACGATCCGGCAGCTGCGCTCGCTTGCGGCGCTCTCGGCCAAGGGCAGCGTCACCGCAGCGTCCGGCCATCTCGGGCTGACCCAG
>NZ_JALBGZ010001597.1:0-455 GCF_023006515.1 Bradyrhizobium sp. PRIMUS42 | reverse complement strand
AGCGAGGCGCCCTGGCCGGCATGGGGGCTGGTCGCGTGCGCGGCGTCACCGATCAGCAGCGAGCGCTTGCGCGACCAGGTCGGCAATGTCGCCACGTCGAGCGTGTCGGTGACCACGATGTTCTCGGCAGCGTCGATGATGGCGGGGATCGGATCGTGCCAGCCGCGGTGGAAGCCGCGCAGATGCTGCTTCAGCGTCGCCGGGTCGAGCGCGCGAAACATCGCCGCGTCCATGCCGTGCGCGGGCTGCGTGCTCCACCACATCACGCCATCGTTGGGATCCGGGCTGCAATAGCCGTAGCCGAAGAAGCCGCTCTGGCCGAATGTGGTCTCGACGTGCCGGCCGATCGATCTGCCGTCGAGCACGGCGTGCGGGACGAAGCCGCCGAAGCCGATCAGACCCGTGTCGAACGGCTGCGGTCCGTCCGGCACCACTTGGCGGCGCGCGACCGAGTG
>NZ_JALBGZ010001596.1:0-457 GCF_023006515.1 Bradyrhizobium sp. PRIMUS42 | reverse complement strand
CCAGGCCCAGGGCGTGACGAAAGCGCTGAGCCCGATCAGGCTCCAGAACGCCGCCTGCGCCGCGGCCCCGCCGCCACCGTCGCGCACATAGGCGATCATGAAGGTCATGTAGGCGATGTAGCCGGCGCCAAACAGGAAGTAGCCGGCGAGATAGATCAGCACGGGGGCAATCGCGAACGCGACGTGGCTACCTTCGGAGAAGCGGACGCTGCTCTCGATGCGGATCAGGAACAGCGGGATCGTCATCGCGACCGACAGCAGCGTCAGCGCCCACCACACGATCCACCACGAGCCCGGCCCGAAATATTGCAGCGTGAACGGGGCGATCAGCCCCGAAGACAGAATGCCGATGCCGGGCCCGGCATAGAACAGGCTCAGCAGGAAATTGGCCCGCTCGGGGCGTGACTGGGCGATGGTCGCAGCCAGCGCGCCGCCGGCGACGAAGCCGGCTGCGGCG
>NZ_JALBGZ010001595.1:0-459 GCF_023006515.1 Bradyrhizobium sp. PRIMUS42 | reverse complement strand
CACCGGCTCCGTGCTCAGGGCGAGCGCGGCCATCGCGAATGCCATCGAGATGGTGCAGGCGCGGATCGCGGCCTCGCCGCTCATGCGCTTGCGCAATTCGTGGATGTTGAGCGCGCCGATCACGGCGCCCATGCCGAAGGCGCCCAGCATGATGCCGTAGGTCTGCGCGCCGCCATGCAACAGGTCGCGCGCGACCAGCGGCATCAGCGCCATGATGGCGCCGCCGATCAGGCCCATCACCAGCGTGCGCAACAGCACGATCTTGATCGGCGGTGAATTGGTGATGTAGCGGAAGCCGGAGACCATGGCGCGGTTGAGTTTTTCGCGCGGCAGGCGGGAGGGTTCGGTGTTGCGGCGCCACAGCAGCAGCACCACCAGCAGCGGCAGATAGAGGATCGCGTTGCAGGCGAACGCGGCGACAGCGCCGAGCGAGGCGACGATGACGCCGCCGACCGCGGG
>NZ_JALBGZ010001594.1:0-462 GCF_023006515.1 Bradyrhizobium sp. PRIMUS42 | reverse complement strand
AATGCCAGCCGCACCACCATAACCACCCGCAGCTCCGGCAGCGGCATCACCGGCCTGACGACGCTGCCGGGCGGGACGCTCATCACTGTCGTCGCGCTTCGCCGTTGCGGGCTTGGCCGGCTTGGCGGCGCGCTGTTTCTCGCACTCATTATCGTCGTTGACCGCGTAGCCCTCACGGCAGACGATCTTCGTGCACTTGTCGCCATCGGCCTTGAAACCGTGCTCGCAGACCAGCGGGCAGACCCGCGACGGCTTGGCTTTGACCGCATCCAGCGCATCGGTGCTTGCCATCTTCACGTCGAGCTTGGTGCCGGCATAGCGGTTGAACTGCGACAGCGAGCGCTGCGAGGACGTATTCCAGTTGCCGTCGGCGGCGCCTGAGAAGCAGCCGACGCGGCCAAGCTCGGTCTGCACCGAGCGGCTGAGATCGGCCGGCGCGGTCGCCGGCGTCAGCGACGCAAC
>NZ_JALBGZ010001593.1:0-463 GCF_023006515.1 Bradyrhizobium sp. PRIMUS42 | reverse complement strand
CAAGGGATCGGCAAGGCGACGCTGGCCTATCGCATGGCGCGCTTCGTGCACGCCCGCGGCCAGCCGCTGGCGGAGTCCGTGCAGCGCGCCGAGAACCTTGCGATCAATGCTGATGACGCGGTGGCGCGGCAGGTGGCGGCGAGCTCGCATGGCGGCCTCTTGACGCTGGAGCGCACCGCCAACGACCGCGGCGTGATGCGCACCGTGATCACTGTGGACGAGACGCGCGAGACCATCAGCTTCTTCGGCTCGACGGCCGCCGCCGAAGGCTGGCGTGTCTGCATCGTCGACACCGTCGACGAGCTCAATCCAAACGCAGCCAACGCGCTTCTGAAGATTCTCGAGGAGCCGCCGCAGCGATCGCTGTTTCTTCTGGTGAGCCACGCCCCCGCGCGCGTGCTCGCCACGATCCATCCTCATCCCCGGTTTTCTGGTCTGGTGCGCGCTGGTCTACGCGATTCTG
>NZ_JALBGZ010001592.1:0-463 GCF_023006515.1 Bradyrhizobium sp. PRIMUS42 | reverse complement strand
GGCGGGGGCGGGGATCACGACCGCGTCCTCCGCAGCCCGGGACGGCGCGGCAAAGGCAAGCGTCAGGGCGGTGGTGGCGGCCAGCAGGGAGGCGAGGGCAGGTCTGCGCATGGCGGATCCTCTTTCGGAAGGTCTGACAGTCTAGGGCGATCGGGGCCGGACGAACAGTTGTCCGGCCGCCCTTTCGCATCATGCGAGGTACGGACGCAGCCGCCGATTGTTACGGCGGGACGGACACGAGTCTGTGAAATGAGCCGCGCGGGACAGTCCGGCGACAGCCGCTTGGCGAGACCGGGAACTCCGCGCTAGATGAACCGGTGCGATCGATGATCGACTCAAGAAGAATTTGGTGGCTGGAGCAGGCCTGACAACATGCTGGGCGTCGTTTCACTGATCCTCGTCATCCTGGCCGCCGGCGTGTCGAGCGCCGCGGCGGACCCGCAAGCCGACGACCTCGCCACCT
>NZ_JALBGZ010001591.1:0-465 GCF_023006515.1 Bradyrhizobium sp. PRIMUS42 | reverse complement strand
CGCCTGCCCGAAGAGGACGAGACGCCCGCGCCGCTGACCCGCGCGCAGGCGCTGCGGCGCAAGCTTGCGGAGGTATGGACGTCGGTGGCCGGGGTTTGACGCTGCCGTAGGGTGGGCAAAGCGAAGCGTGCCCACGCATTTTTTGCGATCGAGAGAGTTGGTGGGCACGGCGCAAGGGCGCCTTTGCCCACCCTACGAAAGCCATCGCAAGGACGACGACGGAGTTGCTACGCCAGCACCTTCACCCCGCCAAAGCTCGTCACCCGGCCCTGCTTCAGCATCACGATCTGCGTCGCGAGCTGGCGCAGCTCGGCGGCGTCGTGGCTGACATAGACCATCGGCACATTGGCCTCGTCGCGCAGTCGCACCAGATAGGGCAGGATCTCGAGCTTGCGGCCTTCGTCGAGCGCGCCGAGCGGCTCGTCGAGCAGCAAGAGGCGCGGCTTCGACAGCAGGGCGCGGCCG
>NZ_JALBGZ010001590.1:0-466 GCF_023006515.1 Bradyrhizobium sp. PRIMUS42 | reverse complement strand
GCCCAGCCGCGCACCAGCGAGCGCAGCACCAGGCGCTCGGCGATCAGCGCGGCGAGCCCGAGGAAGTAGAAGGCGGCAAGCCACAGCCGCGAGATTTCGCTGCCGTATTTGGCGAAGAAGGAGATGCCGATGAACAGCAGGAAGACGAACGACCAGGACGAGATCATCCGTGTCATCTGCCGCAGCTGCCCGCGGAACAGCTGCACCTGATAGATATCGGCGGCCTGGAAGCAGACTACGGCGGCGATCGCCACGGCGATGACCTCCGCCGGATAGACCCAGCTGAAGCCGGAGAGCGGCATCACATAGCCGAGATAGAGGGCGATACCGACGAGGCTCAGCAGCGCGAAGTCGGCCACGCGCACGAAGCCGGCGATCACGATCGGCGAATAGGCGCGGGCGACCTTCTGGTTGACGACTTCGAGCGCAGCGGGCGACAGCCGGCGGCGGCGCTCCACGAAGGGCT
>NZ_JALBGZ010000158.1:0-10506 GCF_023006515.1 Bradyrhizobium sp. PRIMUS42 | reverse complement strand
CGAGCGGGCCGACGGTCTTGCCGGCGGCGATGTCGGCATCGATCGCGCGCGCTTTCGCGCGGGCGCGATCGGCGGTGACATCGGTGAAGGAATTGAGGACGGTGTCGTGCTGCTTGATGCGCGCAAGCGCGGCTTCAGTCGCATCGAGCGCGGACATCCTGCGGGCCGCGACCGCGCTGGCGATCTCGGCGGCCGTCATTTCTGGCTTGGTGGTCATGACAGCATCAAACCGTGAAGATCGGCGCCGGCTCGGTCTCGTCCGGCAGCGCGAATTCGTCGACGAGGCGGGAAAGGCGCAGCGACACTTCGAGGTTCGCACGCACCGCGGGCCTCCAGGCCTCCTCGACCGGCAGCGCCAGCGCTTTCGATACGGCGTCGATATAGTCGTCCAGGGGTTCGGCCATCACTCTCTCAAGCTGATCTCAGTGCACCGGCAACGGCGGATGCGGGATCGCCGTCAGCAGTTCCTTGGTGTAGTCGTCCTTGGGATCGCCGAGCACCTGCTCGGAAGAACCCTCCTCGACGATCCGTCCCGCCCGCATCACAATGACACGATCGCACAACAAGCGCACCACATTCAAATCATGCGAGACGAACAGATAGCTCATGCCTAGCCGCTGCTTCAGGTCCTGAAGCAGGTTGAGCACCACGGCCTGCACCGAGACGTCCAGCGCCGCCGTCGGCTCGTCCAGGATAACGAGCTTTGGATGCAGCGCGACCGCACGGGCGATGCCGACGCGGGCCTTCTGGCCACCGGACAATTGGTGCGGGAAGCGGTCGAGCAGGTTGTGCGGCAGGCCGACCATGCTCGCGAGTTCCTCGCAGCGGGCCCGCAGCGCGTCGCGTCCTCTGATATCCCCCAGCTGCATGATGGGGTCCACGATGGCGCGCGCGGCGGTGAAGCGCGGGTTCAGGCTGTCGGTCGGATCCTGGAACACCATCTGGATGCGACTGCGCTGCGGCAGCCGGGCGAAGGCTGACGGTGCGATGGCGGAGATGTCCTCGCCCTCGAACTGGATCAGGCCGGAGGTCTGGTCCAGGAGCCGCATCACCATCATCGACGTCGTCGATTTGCCGCACCCGGACTCGCCGACGAGGCCGACGCTCTCGCCGTGACCGACCGCGAAGCTGATGCCGTCGACGGCGCGGAACACGTCCGGCTCCACCGGCGGCTTGCGGCCGAACAGTTTTCCGAGCACGGCGGTCGCGCCTTGGCGGGGGTATTCCTTGACGAGCTTGTCGACGACGAGGAGGGGCTTTGCGTTCTCGTCGCTCCCGGGCTTGACCCGGGGATCCATCGACTGGGGGGAGTCTTGCGAAGCGGGATGGATGGCCGGGTCAGGCCCGGCCATGACGACCGGCGATTGAGACGCGTGAGCATCCTCCTCCGGCAGCAGGTCCCGCAACGACACACCGAGCCGCGGCGTCGCGCGCATCAGCTTCTTGGTGTAGGGGTGCTGCGGGTTGGCAAAAATGTCGGCGGCTTTCGCGGTCTCGACCACGCGGCCCTTCTCCATCACCACGACGCGATCGCAATAGGCCGCCGCGAGGCCGAGATCGTGGGTGATCAGGATGGTCGACATCGCCTTGCGCTTGGTCAGCTCGACGATCAGATCCATCACCGCCTTCTGCGTGGTGACGTCGAGACCGGTGGTCGGCTCGTCGGCGATCAGCAGCTGCGGATTGCAGGCGAGCGCGAGCGCGATGACGACGCGCTGGCACATGCCGCCCGACAGCTCGAACGGATAGGCGTGATAGCGCTCGCGCGGGCGGGCGATCTTGACCTGCTCCAGCGCCTCGATCGCCTTCTCGCCGTGATCTCTGACCTGGGCCTGCTGCACATGGGTGCGCAGCACGTCCTCGATCTGGTCGCCGACCTTGCGGATCGGATTGAGGGCGGCGCGCGGGTTCTGGAAGATCATCGAGACTTCGCGGCCGCGCAGGTCGCGCATCTGGTCCTCGGTCGCGGCCTTGACGTCGATGCCGGAGAACATCACCGAGCCCTCGGCGATCCGCCCGGCGCGGTCGAGGATGCGCATCACCGCATAGGAGGTCACGGACTTGCCGGAGCCGGACTCGCCGACGATGGCCAGCGTCTCCCCCTTGGCGACGGAGATATTGACGTGCTGCACCGCTTTCACGATGCCGCGGCGGGTGGTGAATTCGACGGTGAGGTCCTGAACGTCGAGCAGGGGCTGGGCGGTCAAGCGGGCCTCCCGATCAAAAAACGCGAAAACAACCCCATGCACAGTAGAATGGGATTGGAATCGTTGGGGAATTTCGGCCGGAATTTTACGTGTAAGGCGGGCACCGGCCTCTCGCTCCCTTCCCCCTTGCGGGGGAGGGTTGGGGAGAGGGGTGGCCCCGGGAGAGGTCTGAGTTCGTGGCTACCCCTCTCCCTGCCCCTCCCCCGCAAGGGGGGAGGGAATGAGAGAGCAGTGCCCACCTTACATGCCGCGTTGATTACCTCGCCCTGAGCACGCACCATCACGTCCTCCGCTGGGGGTCGACGATGTCGCGCAGGCCGTCGCCGAGGAGGTTGAAGCAGAACACCGCGATCATCAAAGCAAGGCCCGGGAAGAGCGCGATCCACCATTCGCCCGACACCATGAAGCCGGCGCCTTCGGCGACCATGATGCCCCATTCCGCGGTCGGCGGGCGGACGCCGAGGCCGATGAAGGAGAGGCCGGCGGCGTTGAGAATGGCGTAGCCCATGGTCAGCGACATCTGCACGATCATGATCGGCATGATGTTCGGCAGGATATGCACCAGCAGGATACGGAATTCGCCGTTGCCGGACAGGCGCGCGGCCTGCACGAAGCCGGCGTTGCGGCGGACATTGGCTTCGGCACGCGCGACGCGGGCATAGAGCGGGAAGTTCACGATGGCGGTGGCCAGGATGATGTTCTGTACGGTGTTGCCGAGCGCGGCGACGATGCCCATCGCCAGCACGAACAACGGAAAGGCCATGATGGTGTCGGCGATGCGGCCGACGATGCGATCGGTCCAGCCGCCGAAATAGCCCGCCGCGATTCCGGCAAGGCCGCCCATCAGGAACACCAGCGCGACCGAGGCGACCGCGATGAACGTGTCGAGCCGGGTCGCGACGATGACGCGGCTGAAAATGTCGCGCCCGAGCTGGTCGGTGCCGAACCAGTGCGCCGCCGACGGCGGCTTCAGCGATGCGGCGGTGTCGGACGCCAGCGGATCATACGGCACCACATAAGGGCCGAAGATCGCGGCGATGAGGATCAGGATCAGCAGCGCGAAGGCGAAGCCCGTGACCTTGTTCTCGCCGAGCACGTAGCGGGTCTGTTCGAGAACGGCAGCGAGTCCCGACGTGCGGGCGGGGCCGACGGGTTCAACAGCAGGCGCAACGGAGCTCATGACTTCACTCCTAAGCGTTGGGATGACCGGACGAGCCTCGAGCTCGCTTTAGCTCTCCCGCTTGCGGGAGAGGTCGGCGCAACGCGCCGGGTGAGGGTTCTCTCCTCTTGGGGGTTCTCGATTGCGGAGACACCCTCTCCCCAGCCCTCCCCCGCAAGCGGGGGAGGGAGCGCACCGTCCGCCCAGCTCGCACCAGACGCGTTCATCATGCGCTAGCCCTCCAACCGGACGCGCGGATCGATCACGCCATACAGTATGTCGATGATCAGATTGAGCAGCACGTACATGACCGCCATTGTCAGCACAAAACCCTGCACCGGCGCGAAATCCGACGAGATCAGCGCTTCCACCGCGTAGGAGCCGATGCCGGGCCAGGCGAACACTTTTTCGACCAGCACGTTGGCCCCTAACAGGAACGAGAACACCATGCTGAGCGTGGTGATGACGGGCAGCATGGCGTTGCGAAAGGCGTAGGTGACGATGACGGTCGCCGGCGACAGGCCGCTGGCGCGCGCGGTGCGGACGAATTCGGACGCCAGCACCGCCAGCATCGAGGCGCGCGTCATGCGCGCGATCGGCGCCAGCGAGAAGATCGCGAGCGTCGTTGCGGGGAGGATCAACTGGCTCAGCGCGGAGCGGAACGCCTCGAGGTCGCGCGCGATCAGCGTGTCGATCAGATAGAAGCCTGTGACCGTCGGCGGCGCGCTGTAGAACACGTCGAGACGGCCGAGCGGCGCCGGCGACCAGCCGAGCCGGAAGTAGAAGACATAGACCAGCACGAGGCCAGTGAAGAACACCGGCAGCGACACGCCGGCCGTCGTCGTGACCCGGCAGAGATGGTCGATCCATGATCCCGGCCGCGTCGCCGCGAGCACACCGAGCGGAATCGCGATCGCGACGGAGACGATGAGGCCGAGCAGCGTCAGCTCGGCCGAGGCCGGCAGGCGGTTGCGGATCTCGGCCGCGACCGGCTGACCCGTGGTGAGCGAATTGCCGAAATCGCCATGGGCGAGGTCATTGGTGTAGCGGAAGAACTGCTCGATCAGCGGCTTGTCGAGACCGAGTTTTTTCCGGATCTGCTCGACGGCTTCCTTCGTGGCGGCGGGACCGGCGAAGTATGCGGCGGGATCACCGGGCAGCGCGCGCGTCAGCAGGAAGGTGACGATGACGACGCCGATGAGGGAGGGGACAGCGAACATCAGGCGCTTGCCGATCATGGTCAGCATGGGGCGCGCTCCGTTCGCGCGAATGGCGAATGGCGAGTGGCGAATAGATGTTCACGACCGATAGCCTGCATTCGCCACCCCCTATTCGCTATCCGCCATTCGCCCCGCTCACCCCTTCGCCAGCGCGCGATAGTCCAGCCTCCGGTGGAACCAGTATTGGTAGCCGCTGATGTTCTTCTGCATCGCGACGTTGACGAACGGCTGGTACAGCGGGATGCGCGGGATGTCGGTGAAGGCGAGATCGACGAAGCCCTTCACGTCGGCATCGTAGGCCGCCTTGTCGCCGGTCGCAGCGGCCGTGCGCGCGCCGTCGATCAGCTTGTCCATCTCCGCCGACTTGTAGCTCATGGTGTTGAAGACGGAATTGTTGCCGTGATAGCACCAGTAAAAGAAGTATTCGGGGTAATCGAGCCAGCCCGAGAACACGTTGGTGAAGAGCGGCATCTCCTTCTTGTTCAATTCAGTGCGCCAGTTGGCGCCGGGCACCTTGTTGATGGTGGTCTTGATGCCGATCTGCGCGAGGCTCTCCTGCACCAGCACGCAGAGCGGCTCGTTGACGCCGGCGAAATTGAGGTCGAACGAGATCGTGGTCTCGAAGCCGTTGGCGTAGCCGGCCTCGCTGAGCAGCGCCTTCGCCTTCTCGATGTCGGTGTCGTATTTGTGCGGCTGCGGCCAGGCGATCTCGGTCGGCTTGTCCTTGGCCGCACCGAACATGGGGTTGGCGAGGCCAAACATCACCGCGTCCATGATCTTCTGGTAGGGCAGCGCGTAGGCCACCGCCTGACGCACCTTGGGATTGTCGAACGGCGGCTTGGTGACGTTCATGCCGATATACTGGATGCCGTTGGAGAACGGCAGCGACACCACGTTGAGCTTGCCGTTCGCCTTCATCTCCTGGAAGTCCTTGTTCGGCAGCTCGTAGGAGATGTCGGCATCGCCGCGCTCCAGCAGCGCGCGGCGGTTGCCGGCCTGCGGCACCATGCGCCAGATCACGCGCTTGATCTTCGGCAGTGGACCGCAGACCCAGTCCTCGTTGCGCTCCATGATGACTTCGGTGCCGGCGGTCCACTTCGTCACCTTGTAGGCGCCGGAGCCCGCGGTCTGCTGCTTGGTGAATTCGAGGCCCCAGGGATCCTTCTCGCTGGCGTTCTTCTTCACCAGCTCGGAGTTGACGATGCAGGGCACGATGACGGCGAGATCGGGGATCGTCAGCCTGTCCTTTTTCAGGAAGTCGACGCGCACGGTGTAGTCGTCGATCACGACGAACTGCTCGGGTTTTGTGAGAGAGCCCGCGCTCATCTGGAAGGTCGGAAAGCCGCCGACGCTGACAGCGCGGTCGAGCGACCATTTCACGTCCTTGGCGGTGACGGGCGCGCCGTCGTGGAATTTGGCGTTCTTGCGCAGCTTGAAGGTGACCGACATGTCGTCGATCTTGAAGTCCTCGGCGAGCT
This sequence comes from Bradyrhizobium sp. PRIMUS42, assembly GCF_023006515.1. Lineage (NCBI taxonomy): Bacteria > Pseudomonadati > Pseudomonadota > Alphaproteobacteria > Hyphomicrobiales > Nitrobacteraceae > Bradyrhizobium > Bradyrhizobium sp. PRIMUS42. Next base: position 4,442 of record NZ_JALBGZ010000158.1, on the reverse strand, counting down.
CGCCCTTGAACTTGTCGCGGTCGTAATAGGGCACGCCGCCGGGGCCGACCTTCATCTCGTGGCTGATCAGGCGGTCGTAGCAATTCCACGACACCTCATAGCCGGGCACGTTGGTGCCGATGCCGTGAATGTCGAGATTGTTCGGTCCGCCCTCCGAGACGATCAGCAGCGTCTCCGAGCGCGCGTCGGCATAGGCGGTGGAGATGACCTGTGGCATCGCCGGAAGCGCCGCTCCGGCGGCCAATCCGGACACGGACTTGAGGAAATCGCGGCGCTTCATGAAATGGCTCCAACGCAAAAGGATTTGGTTGGAACTGGATTCGCAAGGTTTGTGCCAAGGCTTAGGGAGGCGATTTATTTGGTATAAATATCTGATATTAAAAGCTATTATTACAGTTTTGCTGTTCTGGAGGTCGGGCAGAATTGCATACAAAGGGAGGCAATTGCGTAAAAATTAGGCTGCATAATTTGAAAGCCCATTGGGAAGGCGACGGCTGGGATCCTCGGCGCCGAGCCGTAGCGGCAGGCCTCGGCTGTCATTCCGGGGCGATGCGCAGCATCGAGCCCGGAATCCATCGGGCCACAACACGGGGGCGACAATGGATTCCGGGCTCGCCGCTCCGCGGCGCCCGGGAATGAAGGTGAGCCGTGGAGCGCTCACACCGCCCAGATCAGCTCCTGAAGCGCAACCAGATCATCCGCCTGTTGCTGCCAGCCCTCGATGCAGACGTGCGCGTTGAGGTCGCTGGCGCGGTGCAGCAGCATCAGCGCCATGAGCCGGCGCTTGAGCGCGAAATCGGGTCTTGAATAGCCAAAGCCTTCGAGCAGGCTACGCACCCTCCCCGGCCGGCCCGCTGCCATGAACGCGCTGGGCCCGAGCAGGTCGTAGTCGCGCCATCCCGCCAGCACGTCGCCGAAGTCGAATAGCCCGGCGAGCGACCATTGGCCGTCGTCGCAGGCGAGCAGGAAGTTTTCAGGAATGTATTCGCCGATCAGCATCACCGGCGGTGCATCCATCGGAATCAGTTTTTCAGCGTCATGCAGGAGATCGTCGAGGCCCCTAAGGAATTTCGCGGCAAGGCCAAGACGCTCGTGCCTGGCACGGCAACCCTGCATCTGCTGGCGCATAAAGTCGTCCCAGCGCGGCTCGATTTGCGCCAGCGGTCCGAGCGGGACACGCTGCACGGCGGCGATGGTCTCGCCGATCTGGCGCAGCGCGCGCTCCTTCTGGTCTTCCGGCAGAGAAGGCCACACCTCCGAGCCGAGCGTGCCGGCAAGACGCGTGATGACGAGATAGGGCCAGCCATCGCGCACGCCTTCGGCAACGATCTCGGGGATCGGCAGGTCGAGATGGCCTTTCAGCTGCGCCAGCGAGCCGCGCTCGGAGACGAATTGGGCTGCGAGCCGCGGCGGAAAGATCTTCAGGATCAGTTTCTCACCGAGCCCGACCACGAGATTGGTGCCGGTCGCGAACACATGCGGCGAGCCGACATCGAGACCGTGGCCGCGCGCGATATCGAGCGCGATCGGCAGCCAACGCGGCGCATCGGAGCGGAAGGCGCGGAAGCTTTGGGCGTCGGCGAGCTGAGGGAGTTGTTGCGATGGCTGGATGGTCATTCGCACTCGCTCGCGCGAGGCGGCCCTGTTTGATTCAGTGCGAGCCCAGGAAATGGTGCACCTCTCCCGCTTGCGGGCGAGGTCGCGCCGAAGGCGCGGGTGAGGGTTTTCTCCTCTGGGGGACTGTCCCATTGCGGAGACACCCTCTCCCCAACCCTCCCCCGCAAGCGAGGGAGGGAGCACATCTCGCTGGCGGCCACAGCTAGGCTCATTCGCAATACGCTACCGCTCCGGGCTTGCGCGCTCGAACTGGCGGAGGATCTTGTTGCCGCGCTCGACGGCGGAATCGAGCGCGGCTTGCGCGCTCTTGTGGCCGGCGAAGGCCTGCTCCAGCTCGTCCTCGATCGCGCCGCGGATCAGGACGAACGAGCCGAGCCGGACGCCCTTCGAATTCTCCGTCGGCGGATGCAGCGTGATCTCCTCGAACGAGATCGCCGAGCCCGGATTGCGCTCGTAAAACCCTTGCGACCGCGTCAGCTCGAAGGCGGCGCGGGTCACGGGCAGATAGCCGGTGTTCTGATGCCAGGCGGCCTGCACACCGGGCTGCGACAGATAGGCGAAGAACCGCGCCACGCCCTTGTATTCCTCGCGCGGCCGATCGCGCAGCACCCACAGCGTGGCGCCGCCGATGATCGAATTCTGCGGCGCGCCTTTCATGTCGGGCCAGTACGGCATCATGCCGTAGCCGATATCGAACTTCGAATTCGCTCTTATGTCGGCGCGCGTGGCCGAGGAGCCGATGAAGATGCCGCACTCGCCCTTCTGGAAGCGTGGCTCGGCCGATTGGCCGCGGCCGCTATAATCGAACAGCTTGGTCTTCTGCCACTCGCTGAGCGCTGCGATGTGATGCACGAGCGATGGATTGTTGATGGTCAATTCCGCATCCAACCCGGCAAAACCGTTCGCGCGGCTCGCCAGCGGCAGATCGTGGAAAGCGGAGAAATTCTCGACATGGATCCAGGACGGCCATGACGTGGTGAAGCCGCAAGGAGCGCCACGGTCGCGCAGCCGCTTTGCAGCCAGCCCCAATTCCGGCCAGGTCTTCGGCGGCGTCTCCGGATCGAGGCCCGCGTCGCGGAACATGGTCTTGTTGTAGTACAGGATCGGCGTCGAGGAATTGAACGGGAACGACAGCAGATTGCCGGCTGCATCGGTGTAATAGCCGGAGACCGCGGGCAGGTAATCGGCCAGCGAGAACGGCTCGCCCTGGTCCCGCATCAGGCTGAACACCGGATAGATCGCGCCCTTGGCCGCGGTCATGGTGGCGGTGGCGACCTCGTTGACCTGGACGATCGCGGGCTGGCTGCGCGAGCGGAAGGCGAAGATCGCGGCGGTCACCGTCTCGGTGTAATTGCCCTTGTAAGCAGGCACGATGCGGTATTCGGACTGCGAGGCGTTGAAGTCCGAGGCCAGTTTCTCGAGCTGCCGCCCGAGTTCGCCGGACATGGCGTGCCACCAGGCGATGTCGGTGGCGGCACGCACGGGAGCCGCCAACGAGAGAGCCACAAAGGCGGCGACGAGCTGCAAAAGGCGCGATGCTGAAGTCACGATGGCTCTTCCCGTGCCGCGCGACAAACGGCGGACGACCTTGCTTACGGCGCGGCATATTTGGTTTCAACCCGGAATGCGCGCCGGCCGCGCCGCACAATCGCTGCCTCGGCGCCGGCGGGATGGCCTTCCCCCGACCATCTGCTAGATTGCATTGAACCTTTTGCTCCCGCCATAGACTCCACCACTGAGGGGTTGAGTGTGCCAGTGCTAAGCCGTGCCGAACTCTCGCGGACCGGGGTGATCTTCGTCGCGCTTCTGCTCGCCGCAGTCTCGATAGGCTTGCGCGCGACGGGCGCCGTTGCGCGCGAATTTCGCGCCGCCGACACCCAGACCGAGGATTACCCGACCGTCCAGGCGCTGCGCTACATGGGCGCCCTGGTTGCCGAGCGCTGCGGCGGGCGCCACGAGATCAAGGTGTTCCACTCCCGCCAGCTCGGCGAGGAAAAGGAGACCATCGAGCAGACCCGGGCCGGCGCGATCGACCTCAACCGGACCAACGTGGCGCTGATCGGCAATTTCGTTCCGGCCATGAACGTGCTCGCCATGCCGTTCCTGTTCCGGTCCATCGAGCACATGCAGAAAGTGCTGGACGGGCCGATCGGCAGCGAGATCCTCGGCAGTTTCGAGCCCTACGGGTTCGTCGGGCTCGCTTTCTACGATTCCGGCGCGCGGTCGATCTACAACGGTGTCCGCCCGGTGAGGAATATCGCGGACCTCAGGGGATTGCGGATCCGGGTGCAGCAGTCGGAGTTGATGAGCCAGATGATCCGTTCGCTCGGCGCCGAGCCGGTCGAGCTTCCTTACGGGCAGGTGCTCACCGGGCTCACCAACCATCTGATCGACGGCGCCGAAAACAACTGGCCATCTTTCGTGACGACAGACCATTACAAGCATGCCGGCTACCTTGCGCTCACCGAGCACACGATGAGTCCCGAAGTGCTGGTGATCTCGCAGAAGGCCTGGCAGAGCCTGTCGCCGGACGACCAGACCATCTTCCGGGAGGCAGCGCAGCGCTCCAGCCGGTTCATGCGCGAGAAATGGCGTGACCTGGAGGAACAGTCGCAGCGCAAGGCGCAGGAAGCGGGCGTCACCATCGTCAGGGATATCGACCGCAAGCCGTTCGAGGACGCCATGGCCGCGATCTACGCCAAGGCGGGGCGCGATCCCGCCGCGGCCGCGCTGATCGAACGCATTCGCAAGGTGGAGTGAGCCGCGTTGGCTGCACTTGGACATCACGAGCACGCAGACCGGCCGTCCGGCCCGATCGGGCGGCT
>NZ_JALBGZ010001589.1:0-469 GCF_023006515.1 Bradyrhizobium sp. PRIMUS42 | reverse complement strand
CAACGTCTCGGCCTCCGCCGTGCAGCTGGAATCGGCGGCTTCCACGCTGACCCGCACCGCCGAGACCACGCAGAGCCTGTCGAGCCAGGTCGCGGGCGTTTCCGAGCAGGCATCCTCCAACATGCAGTCGGTCGCCACCGCGACGGAAGAGCTCTCGGCCTCGGTCGAGGAGATCGGCCGCCAGGTCCGCGATTCCAGCCGCATTGCGGAAGCCGCCGTGGTTCAGGCCAGGGAGACCGACGGTCGCATCGGCAAGCTGTCGCATGCGGCCCAGCAGATCGGCGAAGTGGTCAAGCTGATCACCGCGATTGCCGAGCAGACCAACCTTTTGGCGCTCAACGCCACCATCGAGGCGGCGCGCGCCGGCGAAGCCGGGCGTGGCTTTGCCGTGGTTGCGAGCGAAGTGAAGTCGCTGGCGAGCCAGACCGCGAAGGCCACCGACGAGATCTCCTCGCACATCACGGGCATG
>NZ_JALBGZ010001588.1:0-470 GCF_023006515.1 Bradyrhizobium sp. PRIMUS42 | reverse complement strand
ACGCGTCGCGAGCGTTTGCTCGGGCGCCTATGTGCTCGCCGAGGCGGGTCTGCTCGACGGCCGCCGCGCCACCACGCATTGGGGGCGGACGCGCGATTTCGTCGCGCGCTATCCGAAGGTGAAGTTCGAGCCGGACCAGATTTTCACCCGCGACGGCAATGTCTGGACCTCGGCCGGCATCACCGCGGGCATCGATCTGGCGCTGGCGATGGTCACCGAGGATCAGGGCGAGGAGATCGCGCAACAGGCCGCGCGCCACCTCGTGCTGTATCATCGCCGCAGCGGCGGCCAGTCGCAGTTTTCCTCGCTGCTGGAATTGAAGACGCCGAACGGCCGCTTCGGCGCACTGTTGTCCTGGGCGCGCGAAAATCTCGACGCGCCCCTGACGGTGGAGGACCTCGCCGATCGCGCCGGCATGAGCGTGCGGCATTTTGCCCGCGCCTTCGCCGCCGAGACCGGCACGACGCCCT
>NZ_JALBGZ010001587.1:0-470 GCF_023006515.1 Bradyrhizobium sp. PRIMUS42 | reverse complement strand
CCGAGGAGGGCGCGCTCAGCCATCGCTCCCTCGCGGATGCGCCTGCCGCGATCGCAGGTGACTATCCCGAATGGCTGGATCCGCACCTTGCAAAAGTGTTCGGCGATACCCGCGCGGCGGAAGCGGCTGCGATGGCGAGCCGGGCGCCGCTCGACCTGCGCGTCAACGCGCTAAAATCCAATCGCGACAAGGCAATGCAGTCGCTTGCTCATCTTCATGCGAAACCGACGCCTTGGTCCGCAACGGGCCTGCGCATCGAGCTTTCGGCCGATGCGCGCAACCCCGGCATCCAGGCCGAGGAGGATTTCATCAAGGGCGGAATTGAAGTGCAGGATGAGGGATCGCAGCTTGCGGCCCAATTCACCGCGGCAAAACCCGGCGAGCAGGTGATCGACCTCTGCGCGGGCGCGGGCGGCAAGACGCTGGCGCTCGCCGCCTTGATGCAGGGCAAGGGCCGGCTGATCGCGACC
>NZ_JALBGZ010001586.1:0-471 GCF_023006515.1 Bradyrhizobium sp. PRIMUS42 | reverse complement strand
ACCCGCAGCGCCTGGCGCGCGTCTCGACCTTCGTCGACACTGAATTCCTGCCGCAGCTGAAGGGGCTCGCCACCTGCACCCGCGGCGCGCTGTGCCGCGATCCCGAGGCCGAGCGCATGACCTTCGTCGATGCGCATCAGGCGGCGTTCGCCGACCACGGCTTCTGCGCCCATTCCGGCAACGATCCCGAATTCGATCGCGCCTGCTTCGCCGAGAACGGCCAGAGCTTCAATCCCGATATCGTGAGCGCGGCGAGCCAGCCGATGCTGTGCGGCCGCGGCGCCTCGGAATATCGCGCCTACCTGCCGCGCGGGCGCTGGATCCGCGACGCCAATGACAGCTATTTTGCCGCGATGACCTATCCGCAGGGATTGCCGGCGGCGAGCCAGCCGACAGACATCCACGACGCCACCTGGGGCGTGCTCTCCGCCGTCTATGGCGGCGCGGTGCATCCGAGCGCCGAGGGCCATG
>NZ_JALBGZ010001585.1:0-472 GCF_023006515.1 Bradyrhizobium sp. PRIMUS42 | reverse complement strand
GGTTTCGGCCGCTGTGCCGGCGCTTCCACCGTCACCGGCGGCAGGGCCGATTGGGCCTGCGCGGCCGTCGTGCTGGAGGGAGATTCGGCGAGCAGCACGGCTGCTCCAATGAGAAAACCTGCACGGCGCTTGCCGGCGCGAAGACGATGGCCGCTGACGCGTTGGCCATCCGGATGAGCACGCACGTTCGATTCACTTCCAGGTCAGACACGGCATTGAAGCTCGCGCGTCTAACAGCCGCGGCAGGTTAAGAGAACCGCAGGCGGACTTGAATCGCTCTAGTATTGAATCGTTCTAAGGACGGATCGGCGCTGAACGGCAACTTTCAATTGCCGACGCGCCGGATGCGACACGTCGTGCGCGAATCCGCCGCGGCGTGTCGCGATGTCGTGCCAGCTCACGCGATGGCAGGAGCCGTCAAGTCGTCGAGCTTCCGCTTGAACGCGGCGCCGTCCGACGATGCGCGGAGCGG
>NZ_JALBGZ010001584.1:0-473 GCF_023006515.1 Bradyrhizobium sp. PRIMUS42 | reverse complement strand
CGGCCTGCCGCGTTCGGCCTGGGGCACGGCGTTTGCGCATGCCGGCCTCGGCGTGGCGCTGATCGGAATCGTCTGCGAGACCACCTGGAACAGCGAACATATCGCGACGATGAAGCAGAACGACGTCGCCCACATCGCCGGCTTCGACGTGAAGCTCGACGGGTTGCTTCAGCGTCAGGGCCCGAACTACCGCGAGATGATCGCCGAGTTCAACGTCAGCCGTGATGGCGAGACCCTCAGCGTCATGACGCCCTCCAAGCGCAGCTTCACCACCCGCGGCTCGTCGACCACCGAGGCCGCGCTGCTGACGCGCGGCGCGAGCCAGCTCTACATTTCGCTTGGCGATGCCACCGCCGAGGGCGCCATCGCCGTGCGCATTTATCACAAGCCGCTGGTGCTCCTGATCTGGTGGGGGCCGGTGCTGATGGCGTTCGGCGGGGTGCTGTCGCTGTCCGACCGGCGCCTGCGGGTCG
>NZ_JALBGZ010001583.1:0-473 GCF_023006515.1 Bradyrhizobium sp. PRIMUS42 | reverse complement strand
AGCCGCAGCAGAAGGGTGCTCCGGGCGCCGTGCCGCAGACCCCGGCGAGCCTGCAGCCGGGCGACGAGGTCGTCACCGAACCGCCGGCCCAGAAGATCGTGAACAAGAAGGCGACCTTCTCCGGTCTCGACAAGATCACCGGGCGCATCATCAATTTCGACGAGGAGATCGGCGAGACGGTCCAGTTCGGCGCGCTGCGCGTCAAGACCGACGCCTGCTACACGCGGCCGGCGACGGAGGCCACCAACACCGACGCCTTCGTCGAGGTCGACGAGATCACCTTGCAGGGCGAGGTGAAGCGCATCTTTTCGGGCTGGATGTACGCGGCAAGCCCCGGCCTGCACGGCGTCGAACATCCGATCTACGACATCTGGCTCACCGACTGCAAAGAGCCGCAGCAGACCATTGCGACCGCCGCGCCGGACCCCGCGACCAAGCCCGCGCCACCGCCGCCCGCGCAGAAGAAGGCCGCG
>NZ_JALBGZ010001582.1:0-474 GCF_023006515.1 Bradyrhizobium sp. PRIMUS42 | reverse complement strand
CTCGAGCAGTGCCAGAAGCGCGCCGATGCCGCGCAATCACCGCGACGCTGCGAGCTCTATGCGGTCGGCAACATCGTCGTCTACACCCACGGCAAGCCGCCGATGCCGCCGCAGCCCTGGGTGCGGCATGACGCCATGACCGAGCGGGCGTTCGCATCGAAGGACTTTCCGATCGTGCGCGAACCGCAGAAGGTCCGGCTGGAGAACATGTTCGTGCCGGCGGCGAAATCGCGCTCGGTCGCGCTCGGGCCGGGCGGACAATATTTCATGGTGCTCGGCGCCTCGTCCGCCGACGACGCCGCGCGCCGCTCCCTGGAATCATGCGGCGCGATCGCCGGCGTGGCGTGTCTCGTGGTCGCGGTCGACGACAATTTCGTCGTGCCGATCCCGACCCTGTTCAGGATCACCGGCTTCTTCAATGCGGCCTCCAATGCCTCGATCGTGGCCGATGCGCGCGGCGAGGTGGTGCGCAAG
>NZ_JALBGZ010001581.1:0-476 GCF_023006515.1 Bradyrhizobium sp. PRIMUS42 | reverse complement strand
GATCCCGCACGCGATGCCACCGTGCTCCTGGTCGGCAGGGGCGCGGCCTATCCCGCGCTCTCCGTCGCGCTCGGTGAACGCGTCGGCGTGGTCGGCGCACTCTCGATCGAGGCGGCCGCGAAACATCTCAACACCCGTGACCTCGATGGCGTCGTGCTCGCGGAGGGTTTTACAGCGCGCGTCACCGACGCCTTTCTCACGGTGCTCGCCGAGGACACCCGCTTCCGCAGCCTGCCCGTCGTCGTCACCGCGCACCAGCTGACCCAGACTTACGACCTGCCCAATCTCGAGCTGATCCCGGGCGAGCCGGCCAAGGTCGCGGCCAATGCGCTGCCCCTGATCCGCCAGCACGCGATGGAAGCACAATTGAGCCGCACGCTGCGCTCGATCGATGCCGGCGGCTGGCTCGATCCGCGCAGCGGCCTGCTGACGGTGGAAGCTTTCGCCCGCGATTTCGCCAAGGCGGTCGAGCAGAC
>NZ_JALBGZ010001580.1:0-477 GCF_023006515.1 Bradyrhizobium sp. PRIMUS42 | reverse complement strand
GTGAGCCCGATGCCGCCGAGCAGGCCGGCCGGGTAACGCTCGACCAGGCGGCCGGCGAGGGGCGCCGCGAAGGCTACCGCGATCGGCCAGGGCGTGATCAGAAGACCCATATGCACCGCCGAATAGCCGAAGCGGCTCTGGAGGTAGAAGGGGATCGCGACGAAGGCGAGCATCTGCCCGCAGAACGAGGCGATCGAGGTCGCAATCGACAGCGCGAACACCGGAATGCGCAACAGGTCGACCGGCAAGAGCGGCGAGGTCATGTGGGTCTCGCGGTAGATCAGGAGCGCACCGGCGACGACAGCGATGGCGAACTCGATCAGGCAGGTGATCGCTGCTTCGCCATGGCCGACGCTGTCGACCGCGGCGATGCCGACACCGAAGGTGATCGCGGACAGCCCCGCGCTCTGCCAGTCGAACGAATGGCTGGCGGGCTTGGTGTGCGGCAGGCTGCGCAGGCCCAGCAGCAGCGTCGCC
>NZ_JALBGZ010000157.1:0-10579 GCF_023006515.1 Bradyrhizobium sp. PRIMUS42 | reverse complement strand
AGGGCGTGCAGCGCGAGGCCGCCGGCGGTCAGCGCACGACGGTGGACGTGCTGAACTCGCAGGCCGATTTGATCCAGGCCAAGGCCCGCCTGATCGGCGCGCTGCGCGACCGCGTCATCGCCTCCTACACGCTGCTCAGCGCTACCGGCCATCTCGACGTCAAGACACTGAGCCTGAACACGCCGGACTACCTGCCCGAGGTGCACTACCACCAGGTCCGCGACGCCTGGCACGGCCTGCGCACGCCGTCGGGGCAGTAGGCACCCGCGCAACATCGCTTCACAGCATCCTGCACCGCCTAGGCGACAAACGCATGCAGCGACAGGACATCAAGCTAGCTCAGCAACTAGCGGAGACATTGTGATGCCGAAAGCAGCAAAAACGACGGTCAAAGCGGCATCCAAGACGACGCGATTCGACGCCACTGACTACCTCAACACCGAGGAGCGGCAAGCCGCCTATGTCGCGGCCGCACTGGAGACTGGCGATGCCGATTTCGTGCGCGACGCGCTCGGCCTCGTCGCGCGTGCACGCGGCATGAGTGCGATCGCGAAGAAAGCGGGCTTGAACCGCGAGAGCCTGTATAAGGCCCTCGGTGAGACGGGAAATCCCGAGTTCGGCACGGTCATGCGCATTGTCGCGGCGTGGGCCTGACATTGTCGGCTCAACCCGCGACGAGCGGACGGACCTCAAAGCGCCGCCGCGCTGCGTAACGGAGCGCGGCGGCCTTGGATGTCGCGCTCGCTCTTACCGGGCGCCAAGCCGGTTCAGGTCAGGGCGTGAACATGAGAAGCCGCCGCATCCATCTGATGGGGGCCTCCGGCGCCGGCGTGGCGACGCTCGGTCGCGCACTCGCTGGCCGGCTTGCGCTGCCGCATCACGACAGCGACGACTATTTCTGGCTGCCGACCGTGCCGCCCTACCAGACGACGCGGCCCGCTTCCGAGCGACTGCACCTGATGCGCGAGATGTTTCTGCCACGTCTCGATTGGGTGCTGAGCGGAACCGTCACCGGCTGGGGCAACGAGGTCGTCCCGTTCTTCGACCTTGTCGTCTTTGTGACGACGCCACGCGAACTTCGGCTGCAGCGCCTGCATGGCCGGGAGGCTGCGCATTTCGGAGCTGACGCCATCGCACAGGGCGGCTGGCGTCATGAGGAGACGGAATCGTTCGTCGAATGGGCCGCGCACTACGAAGCCGGGGATCGCGAGGGCCGCAGTCTCCCAAAAGATGAAGCCTGGCTCGCGGGCCTGCCCTGCCCGGTCGTGCGCGTCGACGGCTCACGCCTGCTTGCTGATCTCATCGAGCAGCTATGCAACGAGGCGGAGCTGCTGCCGGGCTGATGTGATACTGTCCGACTCCACTGCCAAACAACAACAATAGGGAGAGAAATCGTGCTCAACCGACGCAGCGTCCTGCTTGCCTCCCTCGCCGCTGGAGTAGCCATGACCAACAGAGCCCACGCCCGAGCCGTGCAGCCTGCGACACCGGTCAATTTCGACGTCCCGCCGCACGCCTGCGACTGCCACACCCATATCCACGGCGATCCCGAAAAGTTTCCGTTCTTCGCCGGGCGCGTCTACACGCCCGAGCTGGCCTCTCCGGAGGAGATGGCCGCACTGCACAAGGCGCTGCATGTCGAACGCGTGGTCATCGTTACCCCGAGCGTCTACGGCACCGACAATTCATCGACCCTATTCGGCATGAAAGCCCGCGGCGCGACTGCACGCGGCGTCGCCGTGATCGACGACAAGACGCCGGAGAGCGCGCTCGACACGATGCATCAGGACGGTTTCCGCGGCATCCGCCTCAATCTCGCGACCGGCGGCGTCAACGATCCCAATATCGGACGACCGCGCTTCACCGCCGCAGTCGAGCGCATGAAGGCGCGCGGCTGGCACGTGCAGCTCTACACCACGCTTGCCATGATCTCGGCGATCAAGGACCTCGTCGAGACGGCGCCGGTACCCGTCGTGTTCGACCATTTCGGCGGCCTCGAAGCATCACACGGCGTGGAGCAGCCGGGCTTCTCCGATCTCGTCGCGCTGGTGACGTCCGGCAAGGCCTATGTCAAGATTTCGGGCGCCTACCGGTCGTCGAAGCTCGCGCCAGATTATCAGGACATGGTGCCGTACGCGCAGGCCCTGATCGCGGCCAACCCGGATCGCATCGTCTGGGGCACCGACTGGCCGCATCCGGATTCGAGCCGCGTCGAGGGACGCAAGGCAACCGACATCGCGCCGCTCTACCAGATCGACGACGGGCGCCTGCTCAATCAGCTTCCGGTATGGGCGCCGGACGCGAGCGTGCGCAAGAAGATCCTGGTCGACAACCCGGCGCGGCTCTACGGGTTCTGACGGTCAGCGCGCGCGGCGCGAGAAGAACGAGATCAGCACCGGCAAGGTCACGAGGATCACGACCGGCGCCAGCATCATGCCGGTGACGACGACGACCGCAAGCGGCTTCTGCACCTGCGAGCCGATGCCCTCCGACAGCGCCGCCGGCAGCAGGCCGACGCCGGCGACGACGCAGGTCATCAGCACGGGCCGGAGCTGAAGCTCGCCGGTGCGGATCACCGCGCTCATGCGGTCCATGCCTTCTTCGATGAGCTGGTTGAACTGCGACAGGATGATGATGCCGTCCATCACAGCGATGCCGAACAGCGCGATGAAGCCGATCGCCGCGGAAACGCTGAATGCGGTGCCTGTGATCAACAGACCGAGCACGCCGCCGAAGATCGCCATCGGGATCACGCTCATGGCCAGCAGCGTGTCGGTCATCGAGCCGAAATTGAACCAGAGCAGCACGCCGATCAGCGCCAGCGAGATCGGCACAACGAGCGACAGCCGCCGGATCGCGTCCTGGAGATTGCCGAACTCGCCGACCCAGTCCATGTGCGAGCCGGGCGGCAGTTGCACCTGGTCGGCGATCTTCTGCTGCGCCTCGCGGATCGCGCTGCCGAGGTCGCGCTCGCGCACCGAGAACTTGATCGGCAAATAGCGTTCCTGCTGCTCGCGATAGATGTAGGCGGCGCCGGAGACGAGGCTGATGTTGGCGACTTCGCTCAGAGGGATTTGCGTGACGGTGCCGTTCGGCCCGGGCGCGCCGATCCGCAAGTTCTGGATCGCTTCCGCGCTCCTGCGGTATTCCGGCGCGAGGCGGACGATGATCGGGAAGTGACGGTCGCTGCCCGGCTCATAGAGATCGCCGGCGGTGTCACCGCCGATCGCCACCTTGATCGTGGCGTTGATGTCGCCCGGCGCAAGGCCATAGCGCGCCGCCTTGGCGCGGTCGATGTCGATCTGGACGGTCGGCTGCCCGAGTGAGGTGAACACTGCAAGGTCGGTGACGCCCTGCACAGTCGACAGCACCTGCTTGATCTTGTTGGCAGTGTCGGTCAGTGCCTGCAGGTCGCTGCCGAACAACTTGATCGAGTTCTCCCCCTTCACGCCGGAGACGGCTTCGGAGACGTTGTCCTGGAGATATTGCGAGAAGTTGAACTCGACGCCCGGAAAGCGGTCGTCGAGCTGCTTCAGCAGCTCCGCGGTCAGCTCTTCCTTGTCGCGCGTGCCGGGCCACTGGCTCACGGGCTTGAGCGGCGCGAAGAACTCGGCGTTGAAGAAGCCGGCGGCATCGGTGCCGTCGTCGGGACGGCCGTGCTGCGACACGACGGACTCCACCTCCGGCCGGGCGCGGATCACCTTGCGCATCTCGTTGACGTAGCTGTTGCCTTCCTGGAGCGAGATGGTCGGCGGCAGCGTGGCGCGGATCCAGAGATTGCCCTCTTCCAGCTTCGGCAGGAATTCGAGGCCGAGCAGCCGGCCGAGCGCGACCGTCATCAACACCAGGCCGACGGCACCGCCGAGAACGATGTTGCGGTTGGCGACCGCCCAATTCAGCACAGGCATGTAGATCCGGTGCAGGATCAGCATCACCTTGGTCTCAGTCTCATGGACATGCGCCGGCAGGATGATCGCGGACAGCGCCGGGGTCACGGTGAACGTCGCCAGCAGGCCGCCGGCAAGCGCGTAGGCATAGGTGCGGGCCATCGGCCCGAAGATGTTGCCCTCGACACCCGACAGCGTGAACAGCGGCAGGAAGGCCGCGATGATGATCGCCGCGGCAAAGAAGATCGAGCGCGAGACGTCGGCAGCCGCGCTGAGGATGGCGTGGCTCTTCATGCCGAACATCGTCTCGGGCGACATGTGCTCGGATTCCGACATCGGCGTCGTCTGTGTCAAACGGCGGAAGATCGCCTCCACCATGATGACGGTGGCATCGACGATCAGGCCGAAATCGATCGCGCCGACCGACAGCAAATTGGCCGATTCCCCGCGCAACACCAGGATGATGACGGCAAAGAACAGCGCGAACGGGATGGTGGCGCCGACGATCAGCGCACTGCGCAGGTCGCCGAGGAAGATCCACTGCAGCAGCACGATCAGCAGAATGCCGACCACCATGTTGTGCAGCACCGTGTGGGTGGTGAGCTCGATCAGGTCGCCGCGGTCGTAGATGCGCTCGATGCGCACGCCCGGCGGCAGGATGCTGGAATTGTTGATGGTTTGAACGAGCTGGTGGACCCGCTTGATGGTCGGCGAGCTCTGCTCGCCGCGGCGCATCAGGACGATGCCCTGCACGATGTCGTCGGCCTCGTCGAGGCCGGCGATGCCGAGGCGCGGCTTCTGGCCCACGGTGACGGTGGCGACGTCCTTGACCAGCACCGGATTGCCGCCTGTCTGTGCCACCATGGTATTGGCGAGATCGTCGATCGACCGGATCAGGCCGACGCCGCGCACGACGGCCGATTGCTGGCCGATATTGACGGTGTTACCGCCGACATTGACGTTGGAATTGCCGACCGCCTGGAGCAATTGCGGCAGCGTCAGACCGTTGGCGACCAGCTTGTTGAAGTCGACCTGGAGCTCATAGGTCTTGCTCTTGCCACCCCAACCGGTGACGTCGATGACCCCCGGCACGGCGCGAAAGCGGCGCTGGAGGATCCAGTCCTGGATGGTCTTGAGATCGAGCACGCTGTAGTTCGGCGGACCGACGAGACGGTAGCGGAAAATCTCGCCGATCGGGCTGAGCGGCGAGATCTGCGGCTGCACGTTGCCCGGCAGCGGCGCAAGCTGCGCCAGGCGGTTCAACACCTGCTGCAACGCCTCGTCATAGGTGTAGGCGAAGGAGAACTGGAGCTTGATGTCGGAGAGGCCGTAGAGCGAGATGGTGCGAATCGTCGTCAGATTCTTCAGGCCTGCGACCTGGGTCTCGATCGGGATCGTGATGTAGCGCTCGATCTCCTCCGCCGACAGTCCCGGGCTCTGCGTCACGATGTCGACCATCGGCGGGGTCGGATCGGGATAGGCCTCGATGTTGAGCTGGTTGAACGCAATCAGGCCGCCGATCAGCACGGCGACGAACATCCCGACCATCAGGAAGCGCCGGTTGACGGCAAGGGCGACGAGACGATCCATTCAGGTCTTCAATTTTCTTGGGTCGTCGATCAGCTGCCGGACGCCGCGCGGTCGATGAAGAGGCTGCCTTTGGTGACGATCTGCTCGCCGGGCTTCAGATTGCTGGTGACCTCGACGAGATTGCCGTTGATGAGGCCGATCTTGATCTGGCGCAGCTCGACCGATTTGTCCTCGCGCGCGACCCAGATACGGACCTTGTCGGCTTCGTAGATCAACGCCTGCTTCGGCACCGCCGGCGCGGCGCGGTCGCCGGCCGAGTAGATCGTGACGTTGGCGAACATCTCCGGCTTGAGCAGGCCGTCCTTGTTGTCGATGGTGGCGCGGACCAGCAGGCGGCGGGTGCTGGGGTCGATCGAGGCGGCGACGTAGTTGATCCTGGCGGTCAGCGGCCGGCCCGGCAGTGCCATCACGTTGACGGTGATGTCCTGGCCGATGCACACCGCGGCCGCATCGCTCTCGCGCACGAACGCGGTGAGCCAGACGGTGGAGAGGTCGCCGATCACGAAGACCGGATCGCTGGCGCCGGAATTGACGTACTGGCCAGGGCCGATCTTGCGCTGCACGACCGTGCCGGCAATCGGCGAATAGATCGTGATCTCCCGATCGATGACGCCCTTGTCCTGGAACGCCTTGATGGTCTCGTCGGTGAAGCCGAGGATGCGCAGCTTGTTGCGCGCGGCTTCCAGCGCGGTCCCGGAGGAGCGCATGTCGTTGCGCGCCTGAACCTGGGTCGCTTCCGCCTGCTGATAATCCTTGAGCGGAATGGCATGGCCCTCATAGAGGTCCTTGGCGCGCTTGAACTGGATGTCGGAAAGCTCGAGCGCCGACTTCGCCTTGTTCTGCGAGGTCATCGCCGCGATGAAATCATTCTGGGCCTGCACCGTGTCGGCGGCCTCGATCGTGAACAGCGGTTGACCCTGCTTCAGCGTCTCGCCCGGCTTGGCCAGCAGCTTGGTGACGCGGCCCGCATAGGGCGAGAACACCGGCGTCGAACGGTCCTCGTCGACGGCGACCTTGCCCTCGGTGACATACTCGGCCCGGAAGCTCTTGGCCTTGACCGGCTCGATCGTCAGCGTCGCCCATTCGGACGGTGTGGGCGTGAAGTTCTGCGCATTCCTGCGCGACTGGCTGGAGATCTCGGAGTGCTTCTTTTCCTTGGCCCCCGAAGAGAGGAAGCCGTAGGCACCGGCGCCGACACCGGCAAGAGCTAGTAAAACTACGGATGTGACCACCCGTTGTTTTCTAAACACCTGCAATCGCTTGGTATTTTCAACTACCATGGAGCCCGGTCGTGCCTGCGACGATCTTGGCAGACGCCTGCCTTATCGGTCGCGCTAATAGTGCCGAATTGCGATTTCAAACAACCTAAAAAACGCTGGGCGCCTTTCGGTTTGCATTAAAATTTTGCGACGTGTCAGCTTCATGTCAGCTTCGCACCGGCCACTGTGCCGGATGACTGCCGAGCGGCATCGCCGGACGACTCCATTGCGCCGGCGTGTTCGACAGCAGCGCCGAATGGCGCACCGCCTTCAACATGCCGAAGCCAGATGGCATGCTCTCGATGAATGAAGCATGTACGGCCTCCCCCGTAAGATCCGGGGTATCCAATCCGCTGTCGAGCCGGCCGAGATTCCAAAGCCAACGCCCGGTCTGCGCCAGCGACACGCGCACGTGCCAGCTGCCACCGTCGCGGGCCTGACGCGCCCTGGCCACCATCGCGCCGAACGCCATCAGATAGCCGGTGGCGTGGTCGAGCATTTGCGCCGGCAATTCCTTGGGACCATCGAGGCCGGCAGCGCGCCCCTCGGCGTGATTGAATCCGGTCGTGGTCTGCACCAGGGAATCGAAGCCGCGTCGCCCGGCCCAGGGGCCGGTGTGGCCATAGGCCGACAGCGTCACATAGACAATGCCGGGATTGATCTTCGCTGCATCCTCCGGCGCAAAGCCGAGGACGGCAAGCGCATGCGGGCGATAGCCTTGCGAGAAGATGTCGGCGTCCTCTAGCAGTTCGCGCAATCGTGCCCTGCCCGTCACGCTTCAGCTCGATGAAGGTGGTGAGCTTGCCGCGGCCGGTGTCGATGGTGAGCCAGTCAATGGCGGGCAGCTCCGGCCCTGACACCAGCAGCACATCCGCGCCATGCGCAGCTAGCGTGCGGCCGGCGACGGGACCTGCGATGACGCGGGAGAGATCGAGCACGCGAAGCCCCGAGAGCGGACGATCGTTGTTCGATGATGCTTGCGGCCACGGCTTTGGCGGGGCTTCGCCGATCTTCTCGATCGAGATCAGCGGCAATTGCGCGAGCGCATGCGCCTGCGGCAGCGCGGACCATTCGTCGTAGCTGCGCATCAGCGCAACGACGCCGCCCGCGGCGTAAGCCGCAGTCTCGAAATCTTCTCCCTTCCATTGCATCAGCGCCGCCTGCACCTTGTCGCGCTCGGCCTCGCAGCCGAGCACCTTGCAGACGGCGTCGCGATGATGCGGAAAGTTGGTGTGGCAGCGCACGAAGCGGTTGTCGCCGGTCCTGTAGACGCCGGCGATGGCGTCCCAGGCCGGCGGCGGCGGCTTGTCATCGAGACGCAAATAGCGCTCGGAGCGGCATTCGGCGACGGCGTGGCGCAGGTCGACATGGACGTCCTGCGTCTCGCCACTGCGCAGTCGCCAGATTTCAGCGGCGGCGAGACCCGCCGCGGCGATGGTCGTCTGCCCGGCGACCGCGACACGAAACGAGGACGGGATTTGAGGCTCCGCGCCCGTCAGCCGCACGCGGTCGAGGGCGGCGGCGTCACCGCCCGCAGAGGTCCAGATGCCCTTGAGAATGTCGGCAGGGCTTTGCATGGCCGCTTCTCTCCCTTTAGTTTTCCTGACCATCCCACGTTCACAGAAAGGATTGCAATGGCCGCCATCGATCCCCTCACCGCAGGCGCCGTGTTCGTTGCGACGGCGGCCACCGACGCGGTCTATGTGATGTTCACCTCGGCCGTGATCGCGCGCAAGCGCATGTCAGCGGCGAACTGGAGCGCGGTCTGGTACATGCTCTCCTCCTACGCCGTGATCAGCTACACCGAAAACGCCTTCTATGTCGCCTTCGCCGCGATCGGCTCCTGGGCTGGCGCCTACGTCTCGCTGACCTTCCTGCACCGCCCGCCCGGCGGCCCGCCGGTGGGGGCTGCGCCGGAGTGAAGGGAAGAAATTTTTACGAGCTTTTGTAGGGTGGGCAAAGCGAAGCGTGCCCACGACTTTTGTACAAGTTGAGGAATGGTGGGCACGGCGCTCGCGCGCCTTTGCCCACCCTACGGCAGGTGAGGACGAGGCACGAGATCGCTCAACAAGCTGCGCGTCTCTCTACGTCATTGCGAGGAGCTCTTGCGACGAAGCAACCAGACCGTCTCCACGGATGCATTCCTGGATTGCTTCGCTGCGCTCGCAATGACGATGTGGAGGCTTCTGGGCAATTCGAGAAACGGCTATGATTGCTGCACAACAACAAGGAAAACCCAGCAATGGATCTCGGTCTCAAAGGAAAGAACGCCATCGTGCTCGGCGGCACGCGCGGCATCGGGCGGGCGATTGCGGCGACGCTGGCCGGTGAAGGCACCAATGTTGCGGTGTGCGCGCGCAATGCCGATCAGGTTGCGGCAACGGTCGCGGAGTTGAAGGCGAGCGGCGTTCGCGCCATCGGCAGCCCGGTCGACGTCACCGACGGCGTGACGCTGAAAGCCTGGATCGAGAATGCTGCAAAGGAGCTCGGCGGCATCGACATGCTGTTCTCCAATGCGGGCGCGATGGCGCAAGGTCACGACGCCGCATCCTGGCAGCAGAATTTCCAGCTCGACGTGCTCGGCGCCGTGCATGCGTTCGATGCCGCCCGGCCGTTCCTCGAAGCCAGCGGCGAGAGCAGCGGCGATGCCGCCTTCGTCATCATCTCGTCGATCTCCGCGGCGCAAGCGGACACGGCCAGCTCCTACGGTCCGATCAAGGCCGCGCTGATCCACATGGCCAAGGGACTGGCGCGACAACATGCAAAGAAGAAGATCCGCGTCAACGTGGTGTCGCCCGGCACCGTCTATTTCAAGGGCGGCGTCTGGGAGATGATCGAAAAGAACATGCCCGAGCGCTACAACGACGCGATGAAGCGCAACCCGACCGGACGTATGGCAACGCCGCAGGACATCGCGAACGCGGCGGTGTTTTTGGCGAGCCCGGTTTCGTCGTTCACGACCGGCTCCAACCTGGTCGTGGACGGCGCGATCTCGAACCGGGTGAATTTTTGAGGGCAGAATCACCGTCGAAAGACTCCTAGGGTGGGCAAAGCGACTTGTCCGCCGTAGCTCGAAGAGCGAAGGCGGAAGCGTGCCCACGGCTTTCGCGAACAAACCTCCAAATGGTGGGCACGGCGCTAACGCGCCTTTGCCCACCCTACGGCAGCTGAGCGTGTGGCAGCACGCTCGCGTCACAACCCTCAATGAAAATCCCGCGACGGCGGCAGGATGCGGACGTTGCGGGGGTGACGGATTTTTTGCGCCGGCATGTCCGCGAGCGCGCGAGGGTCTTCATTGAGGGGCTCGACCACAGTGGCGCCTGCCGGCACCGTATGCTTGCGGCCTAGGGCATCGTTGGCGAGGCCGACCAGATCGTGTGAGCGGTCGACCATGCGCTGGGCGATGAGATGTGTCACCTTCTCGGGGCTGCTCTGGATATAGCCCTCGACCAGGATGAGGCGCGCGCCCATCACCTCCTTGCGGTACTGCTCCATGATCTTGGGCCACACCACGACATTGGCGATGCCGGTTTCGTCCTCCAGCGTCATGAATACGACGCCGCTGGCGCTGCCCGGCCGTTGCCGCACCAGAACCACGCCGGCGCAGCGGACGCGGCGCCGCTCGTTCTCATGGCTGATGGCCTTGCAGGCCACCACCCGCTCGCGCGAAAACATCTCGCGTAAAAATTCCATCGGATGGCCCTTGAGGGATAGCCGGATGGTCTGGTAGTCCGCGACCACCTGCTCGGCGGGCGGCATCAGCGGCAGCGGCTTTGCATGCTCATCCGGCTGTTCGCGGGCGGTCGCCGCCTCGAACAGCGGCAGCGGCACGTCGTCGGGCAG
>NZ_JALBGZ010001579.1:0-477 GCF_023006515.1 Bradyrhizobium sp. PRIMUS42 | reverse complement strand
AGCACAAGATCGTCCGCAAGCGCACCACTGCGCCGCCGCCGGATCAGCCGGTCCAGCAGGCGCAACCGACCCAGACCACCCAGCAGCAGTCGCAGGGTGGTTTCCCGGCGCCGCTGCCGAGCGGCAGCTTCTCGCGCTAGAGCATGATCCGGAAAAGTGTGAATCGGTTTTCCGAAAAGATCATGCTCAAACAATTGTCTCCATTGCATTGACAGGCGCTGCCCCGGCAGCGCACGAATGATTGATGTCCTTCACGATCGCCATCATCGGCCGGCCCAATGTCGGCAAATCGACGCTGTTCAACCGCCTGGTCGGACAGAAGCTCGCGCTCGTCGATGACCTGCCGGGCGTCACCCGCGATCGCCGCGAGGGCGAGGCCAGGCTCGGCGATCTCGAATTCACCATCATCGACACCGCCGGCCTCGACGAGGGCGCCAAGGGCTCGCTGACCGCGCGCATGCAGGAGCAGACCGAGGC
>NZ_JALBGZ010001578.1:0-478 GCF_023006515.1 Bradyrhizobium sp. PRIMUS42 | reverse complement strand
CCCGCGGCGCATCAGGGCGGGCGGGGCGCGCGATCACCTGCTCGGGGCGCATGCGGTCTCCGGTTTCGGCGACAGCTTCAAGACCGGCGGCAAGGTGGTGAAGAACGTCACCGGCTACGACCTCTGCAAGCTTCTCGCGGGGTCCTGGGGAACGCTGTCTGTCATGACCGAGGTCACGCTGAAGGTGATGCCCAAGCCTGAGGCCGAGCGGACACTGCTGCTGCGCGGCCTCGACGATGCCGCCGCCAACAAGGCCATGACCGCGGCGCTCGGCTCGCCCTTCGACGTCTCCGGTGCGGCCCATCTGCCGAAATCGGCGTTCCGGGCGAAGATCGAGGGGCTTGGCGATCTCCTAGGGGAGGGCGAGGCGCTGACCGTGCTGCGGCTCGAAGGCATCATCGCTTCCGCCGCCCACCGCGCCGGATCGCTGCGCGAATTGCTGGCGCCGTTCGGAACCGCGACGCTGGTCGAGGACGTG
>NZ_JALBGZ010001577.1:0-478 GCF_023006515.1 Bradyrhizobium sp. PRIMUS42 | reverse complement strand
CACTCGCCAAGGCCCGCATCGCCGCCGTCAAGAAAGCCCCGAACGCGCGCGCGCTGCTCGACGCCGTGCCCCGCGAGCTGCATAGCGACCCCGGCTTCATCTTCAGCAAGATCCAGCTGCTGCGCCGCGAGGAGAAGTTCGCCGAGGCCGCCCAGCTGATGCTGTCGGCGCCGAAGGATCCGAACCGGCTCCACAATCTCGACGAATGGTGGATCGAGCGGCGTCTTTTGGCGCGCAAGATGATCGACACCGAGGAATTCCGCAGCGCCTATCTGATCGCGCGCGACGCCGCACTGCCCTCGCGCGACATCTACAAGACCGAGCAGGAGTTCACGGCCGGGTGGATCGCACTGCGCTTCCTCAACGACCCCGCGGCTGCCACTCAGCATTTCGCCCGCATCGGGGTCGGCAGCGTCAATCCGACTGCGCTGGCACGTGCCGGCTACTGGCAGGGCCGCGCCGCGGAAGCGGCGGGGCG
>NZ_JALBGZ010001576.1:0-480 GCF_023006515.1 Bradyrhizobium sp. PRIMUS42 | reverse complement strand
CGCCGCGCAGCCGCTCCAATGCGAGCTGGATGATGCGCGGGCTCAAGGGGCCGCCGCGCGCGCCGACGAAGATCGGGCCGTCCGCAGGCAACGGATACGGGCACATCGCAACGTATTCCTGCACCAGCTCCAGCACATTCTGCAGCACCGGCACCATGCGGGTCTTGTTGCCTTTGCCTGTGACGACGAGCACGTCGCCTTCGCCCGGCCGCGGCACCTCGCGGCGCTGCAACCCCAACGCTTCGGAGATGCGCAGGCCCGAGCCGTACAGCAGCGCCATGACGGCAGCATCGCGCGCCAGAATCCAGGTCTCGCGATCCTCGCCGGCGCGCTCGTCGGCATCGGCGAGACGCTTTGCGGATGCCATCGGCAGCGGCTTTGGCAGACTCTTTGCGACCTTCGGGGCGCGAATGGCAGAGAGCGCGCCGACCTTGCCCTTGCCTTCGCGCTCGAGAAAGCGGCCGAACGAGCGCAGGCCCG
>NZ_JALBGZ010001575.1:0-482 GCF_023006515.1 Bradyrhizobium sp. PRIMUS42 | reverse complement strand
CCCGCGCCGCGTCGAGCTGGATCTGCCCGGCCAGCTCGAGCAGCAGCTGGTCGGCTATCCGGTGCGGCCCAAGAGCCTGTATTTCCGCCGCGGCCTGATCCCGTCCTGGTCCAAGCCGACGCTGGTGATCCGCAACGAGAACATCCTGACGCCGACGGAAGCCGAGCCGATCGCGCCCGGCGATTACATCTATCTGCTGGCGCCGCCGGAAAAGGCCGAGTCGCTCGACCGCTTCTTCGTCGACATGCAGCCGAGCTCGGCGCCGGATCCGCATCTGCTCGGCGACTTCATGGTCTCCGGCGAGCACACGCTCGCCGAGCTCGCCGAGATCTACGGCGTGAAGGTGAGCGACGACGAGACCAAGCTCACACTCGCCGATTATTTCGACGTCCATCTCGACCGCGCGCCGAAGGAGGGCGCCGAGCTCGCGCTGGACGAGATCGTGCTCGTCGCGCGCTCGATCTCCGGCGGCCGCGTCAGCG
>NZ_JALBGZ010001574.1:0-482 GCF_023006515.1 Bradyrhizobium sp. PRIMUS42 | reverse complement strand
ATTTCGCCGCCAACCCGCTGCCGGTCGGCACGCCGCCCGCGCCCTACACCAACAACACCGCTTCGGGCGCCGCGGCCACGGGCAACATCCGTTCGCCCTATTCGTCGACGACGAACACCGGAGGGGTCGCGCTGCAGAACAACTCGTCGGCCGTGGCATCGACGACGACATCGCTGGATGCCGCCGTCGGCACGCATCTCGCATCGAGCATCCTCACCGCGCTTAGCGGCCAGACGCTGACCATCAACGGCAACACGATCACCTTCAACGCCGGCAACACCGTCACCCTCGGCACCAACTCGACCATCGGCCTGGGGGCCGGCACGCCTGCGACGGTCCAGGACATTCTGACCGCAATTCAGAACGCAGCCGGCGCTGGCGTGACCGCGACCCTCAACGCGAGCGGCAACATCGTGATGTCGAGCGGCACCAGCACGGATGTGGCGGTGAACAGCGGCACCGCGGCCACGGCGCTCGGCATC
>NZ_JALBGZ010001573.1:0-484 GCF_023006515.1 Bradyrhizobium sp. PRIMUS42 | reverse complement strand
AGCCGCGACATCCTGAGCCCGCCCGATTCCTTGCCGCCTCCGCGCCAGCTCAACGAGGCCGCGCGGACCGAGTTCGCGCGCTATCTCGCCAGCACGCTGCCGCACAAGGCTTTCGCAGTGTCGCCGAATGGCGGCTACGGCTGGCGCGCGGGACGCATCACGGTGGACGACGCCCAGCGCGACTCGCTGGCCGCCTGCATGAAATGGTCGCCGACCTGCACGCTCTATGCGATCGACGACCACCTGGCCGGCCCCTCGCAACCGACGTCCACCGATCAGAGCGCCCGCGCGCGCTAGTCGCCGCGCGCCGGAGGCCGGTTTGTTAACTCCGGAGCTTTATGGAAGACCCATGCTGTGGGTTCTGGCACGCTTCAATCTCGACGCGACGTGGAGACACGTGGTGCTCGTCCTGCTGCTGTCGGCCCCGATCTGCGCACACGCCGGCGACGGCGACATGGACGGGCCGCGCGCGCCGTCGGCGATC
>NZ_JALBGZ010001572.1:0-484 GCF_023006515.1 Bradyrhizobium sp. PRIMUS42 | reverse complement strand
CAGGAACCGGTTGGCGCGGCCGAGCACCGCGTTGGCGTCGTGGATGATGCCGGGCACGCCGGCGAATTTCGCAGCGACCAGCGGCGGCAGTGTCGGATAGCCGCCGAAGCCGACGACGGCGACGGGCTTCAAGCGCTTGATCAGCGCGTAGGCTGACAGCGTGCCGGCAACGAGCGTGAGGCCGGCATAGGCGAGCTGAAACGGATTGCGCCCGCGTGCGGTCTCGCTGGCCACCACGTCGATCATGTCCTTGCTGAATAGCCCGCTATAGCGCAGCGCGCGCTCGTCCGTGACGAGGCGGACGCGATAGCCGCGCCGGATCAGCTCGACGCCGAGCGCCTCGGCCGGAAACAGATGGCCGCCGGTGCCGCCCGCGGC
Organism: Bradyrhizobium sp. PRIMUS42; assembly: GCF_023006515.1. NCBI lineage: Bacteria > Pseudomonadati > Pseudomonadota > Alphaproteobacteria > Hyphomicrobiales > Nitrobacteraceae > Bradyrhizobium > Bradyrhizobium sp. PRIMUS42. The sequence continues at coordinate 106 of NZ_JALBGZ010001572.1, read as the reverse complement.
GAGAAGAATCAGGGGGGAATTGTCCATAAATGCCTTTTACAAGGCCTTCACCGTCATTGCGAGCCGGCTACACGACGCGCGTGCCCCGGGCGCAGCGCAGCGCGCC
>NZ_JALBGZ010001571.1:0-484 GCF_023006515.1 Bradyrhizobium sp. PRIMUS42 | reverse complement strand
AGCTTGGGATGGGAGGTGGTGCCCGACGTCGTGCAGAGGATCGCGACGTCCTCGCCCTTGGTGGCATCGACCAGCTTGTCGTAAAGCTCCGGCTCCCGCGCGGCACGCACGCAGATCCACGAGACCTACATCGTCTCGCAGACCCGCGACGGGTTGATCATCGTCGACCAGCACGCCGCGCACGAGCGCATCGTCTACGAGCGGCTGAAGGCCTCGCTGGCCGCCAACGGTGTGCAGCGGCAGATTCTGCTGATCCCCGAGATCGTCGAGATGGACGAGGCGACGGTGGAGCGGCTGCTGGAGCGCAGCGAGGAGCTGGCTTCGTTCGGCCTCGCCATCGAATCCTTCGGCCCCGGCGCAGTCGCCGTGCGCGAGACGCCGTCGCTGCTCGGCAAGACCAATGCGGGCGGGCTCTTGCGCGATCTCTCCGAGCACATGGCCGAATGGGACGAGGCGCTGCCGCTGGAGCGCCGCCTGATGCACG
>NZ_JALBGZ010001570.1:0-486 GCF_023006515.1 Bradyrhizobium sp. PRIMUS42 | reverse complement strand
GGGACGCCGATCGCGGGCCGGACGCGGCGCGAGCTGGAAGGGCTGATCGGCTTCTTCGCCAACACGCTTGCGATGCGCACGGACCTTTCGGGCGATCCGACCTTTCGCGAGTTGCTCCTGCGCGTGAAGGAGTCGGCGCTGGGCGCCTATGAGCACCAGGACCTGCCGTTCGAGCGGCTTGTGCAGGAGCTGCGGCCCGTTCGCGATCTCGGCCGTCACCCCATCTTCCAGACTATGTTCATCTTGCAGAACGTCGGACGTGAGGGCGTTCGGCTGCCGGGAGCGGAACTGAACTGGCAGGCTGGCAACGGCGCTAGCGCGAAGTTTGATCTGTCGTTCTACATGTACGATACCGCCGAGGAGCTCAGCGGAGTCTTCGAATACGCGACGGATATTTACGATGTATCGACGATCGAGCGCCTTGCGGAACGTTGGCGGGTGCTGTTGGAGGCGATTGCTGCCGATCCCGACGCGCGACTATCCGAG
>NZ_JALBGZ010000156.1:0-10632 GCF_023006515.1 Bradyrhizobium sp. PRIMUS42 | reverse complement strand
GCTCTTGGCCTCGATGATGCGGTTCTCGATCTGGTCGCTCATGCCGAGGCCGTGGCGGCCGCCGATCGCATTGGCTTCCAGGAACAGCGCGACAGGATCGGGGAAGGTCTGCCAATGCGCCGCGCGTCGCGGCGTAGTGCGCTGCAGAGCCGGGGCCCATTTCTCAACATTGCGTCGTGCCGCCTTCTGGGTCCCGGCTCGCGCTACGCGCGTCCGGGACACGAGACTTATTTCTTCTTCCGGCCGTCCAGCGCCGTCTTGCAGGTCGCGCTGAGCTGGTCGCGCTTGTCGTTGAGGCAGGCAATGACCTTGCCGCCGCCGGGCGCGATGCCGGCGCAGAATTTGTCGTAATCTGCCTTGCACGCACCGCGCGGGTCGGACGATTGTGCCGACGCGAGCCCGGAGAACGCGACAGCGACGACGATAGCGGCAAAGTTCAACTTGGACATTGTATCTCCGGGTACGGAAGGCAGGAGCCGGTAGCTCTACATGAAGATCGCGACATTCAACATCAACAACATCAACCGCCGCCTGCCCAATCTCTTGGCATGGCTGCGCGCGGCGAAGCCCGATGTCGTCGCGCTTCAGGAATTGAAGGCAAGTGATGGCGAATTTCCGGCGGCCGCGATCGAAAAGGCCGGCTATGGCGCGGTGTGGTGTGGACAGAAGACCTGGAACGGGGTCGCCATCCTCGCCCGCAAGGCCGAGCCCGTTCTCACCCGCGACCGCTTGCCTGGACGGGCCGGTGATCACGAAGCCCGCTACATCGAGGCCGCCGTGCGCGGCATCATCGTGACCAGCATCTATCTGCCCAACGGCAATCCGCAGCCCGGACCGAAATTCGACTACAAGCTCGACTGGTTCGCGCGGCTCAGGCGCCACGCCAAGAGCTTCATCAAGCAGGATCTGCCAGTGGTGCTCGCGGGCGACTACAACGTCGCGCCGACGCCGATCGACATCTATCCGACGCGCTCATGGGACAAGGATGCACTGATCCAGCCGAAGAGCCGCGCGGCCTTTGCCTCACTGGTCGAACAAGGCTGGTGCGACGCGATCCGCGAGCTGCATCCGGCGCAGCGCATCTACACCTTCTGGGACTACAAGCGAAACCGCTGGCCGCGCGATGCGGGCCTGCGGCTCGATCATGTCCTGCTCAGCCCCGCCCTTGCCTCACGCCTCGTCAAAGCCGGCGTCGACAGAGACCTCCGCGGCGAGGACGGTGCCAGCGACCACGCGCCAGCGTGGGTGGTGTTGAAATAAACGAGGTGCCGTAGGGGCCGTAGGGTGGGCAAAGCGAAGCGTGCCCACCAAATTCGCTTACAGCGACAGATCGTGGGCACAGCGCAAGTGCGCCTTTGCCCACCCTACGCGCTAATCCACCCTACAGATCGCGCCGGATCACCGCCCGTAATATTCCTGCACCGTATCCCACGCCGCCTTCTGCAGCAGCTGCGTCGTCCCTGCGTCCAACCCGATGATGGCATAGGCATTGTCGACCGGCGAACGACCCGTCAGCGCGGCGAACGTCACGCATGCTGCGAGATACGTGCCCGCTGGACTCGGATGTCGCTTGTCCGGCGCGTAGAGATTGAGCTCCGGCTGGAGCTTGCGCACGCGCGCGAAGGCAAGTCCCGCTGGAATGACCAGCGCATCATTGGCATTGCCGGCGACCGTATAAGCTTCGGCCAGTTGCTCCGTCATCTCCGGTTTGTCGGCATAGGCCCAGGACATAAAAAACACCGGCCGCATGCCGTGGGCGCCGACGATCTCGCTGTCTTTCTTGGCGAAGGTCGTGAACGCGTCCTTCAATTGCGGATGGATCGGACATTGGCTGCAATCCATCATCACGACGGCGTCGTACTGCCGGCCAGGCTTGTTGAAGATGACGTTGTTCTGCTCGTCGAAGGAATAGGCGCCGAGGCCGCCCGGCCGCAGCAGATTGTCCATGTCGTGCCAATCGAGGCCGGAGCCACCGATGGTCACCATGGTGTTGCGATACACCGCCTTGTTGGCGGGATCGGCAGCCCGCTCCATGAAGGTGAGATGCCCGGGCATGCCGTTGTTATAGTAAAAGAAGCTGTTGCCGACGAACAGCGCGGCCTTGGGGAAATCCGGTCCGAGCGAAGTCACCTTCGGCTTCGTCTGCGCCTGGACATTGAAGCAGGCCGCAACGGCCAGACACATTGCGAACATCACTCGCGCAACGAGACGCATCATGGCATCCTCCCCTTTTTCCAAGGTCGGAACCAGATCAGCTTTTCAAAACAGCCTCAAGAGAGCACGAACGTGCAGCAGACATGCGCCCGGCTCACCACAGATTCCTGCCGTCGATGACGTTGACCGGCACGGCCTCCAGATCGAAATTGTCGAATAGGCGCGCATTCACGGCGACCTTGGGATTGTCGAAGTCGGGCTTGCCGGTCGACCAGTCCGGCGACTCCGAATAGGTGCCGCAGCCGCAATTCGCGCAGAAATGATGTTTGACGGTGCGGCTGCCCCAGAGATAGGTCGCGTCGTTGTCCGCAGGCGACAGCAGGCGGAACTGCGCCGGCGTGTAATAGGCCCACAGCGCGCCGCGCTTGGCGCAGAGCGTACAGGTGCAACGCGTCACGCTCGAAGGCGCCTCCGTCACCTCGAACACCGTCTCACCGCAATGACAGCTTGCCTCGATCGGCATGACCTACTCCCCGTTTGTCGAGTGATGGTCGTAGCCGGCCCCTGCTGCCAACATGCTGTCAGTAGCGGTGAGCATCGACAAGAATCGTGAAAACAACCCCATGCACAGTAGGCGCCCCCTGTCCGATCAATGACTTACAGGTCCCCCCGAACTTCCGATCCTCATCGAAGAGGTTCGCCGCCCTCGGGAGCAGCGAGAGCCCTTCAGGTCGCCCCTTCATCGGGAATGTTGAGAACGGTGCCACAGGCCTTGCAATGCACGGCGTCGGCATCGTGCCTCTGGAGCCCGCATGTGGGACACGGAAATCGCACCTTGTTGGGGCTGAGGAGTGCGCGGGCGAGATTGAAGAACAATGTGACGCCGAAAATCATGATCACGACTGTGATGAGACGACCAAGCGTGCCCGGCAGGGTGATGTCACCAAAGCCGGTCGTCGTCAGCGCCGTGACCGTGAAATAAAGCGCATCGGCATAATTCCGGATCTGTTCGTTGCGAAATTTCTGGGTCTCGTAAACGATCCCGGTCATGACGAATATGAAAACGGCGAGGTTCGTGACGGCGAAGATGACCTCTTCGTTGCGACGAAAGAACGGAGAATCGATGCGGAGCCTCACCAGCATCTGATAGTCGCGAAGCAGCCCCAACGTTCGCAGGATCCGGAGAAAGCCGCCCGCCTCGCCGGCTAGCGGTGCCAGGAAGGACACGATCGCAACCATGTCGGCCCACGTCGCGGGTTGAGTAAATTTTCGAAAGGGATGCCGATCGACGAGGAGCCGTGCCGAGAAATCAGCAAGTAGCGTTACGCCGAACAAGACATCGAGCGTCTCAACGATCTCGCTGGGCTGCAGGAAGGAGGTGGCGATGATGAACAGCACCGTCACGATATCGAAGGCGAGCAGAGCGTAGCGGAAGCGGACGCCGCTCGGCGTGGCGCCCTCGTAAAGGCGGCGGACGTTGCTTCTGAGAGACGCGAGGGTCACTGAATCATGATCGCGGTTTGCATGGATGATTGCAACTCGGACAGCGCGCCGCAAGATCGGACCAAGTCCTGCCACCCTCTGGCTGGAATAGGAACGCAGAACACGACGCGGCGTTCAGCTCTCTTTTGGGGGCTAATGCTCAACCCCGAGGAATGCCGGAAGCTCGCCGAGCAATATCGCGCGCGCACCAACGATGGAAGATCGGCGCCCCGCCTCGTCAATGTCCTTCTCAGCGTTTCCAATGCCTATCTCGCTCTGGCGGGCCAGCTGGAGCTCCTCGCGTCCGTAGAACGTCAGGGGAGCGCGAGGATGGCCGGTCGGGATTATGCCCTGAAGGCAACGAGCCAGCATCGCTGAGGGCAAACAGCCCTGGAATGTTGGCTGCCTCTCATTGACACGTTGATACAACTTGAGAGAGCATCTGGCGTTTTATTCATGCTTTTGGAGAATGCCAAGATGACTACTATCCACATGGACTCGTCCGTTAGCCAGACCATCACCCGCGCAGTTATGAACGGAGGAGTTCTGAATTGCACCAAGGCCAGCGACAAGGACGTTTACTCTCATTCGATATGGGCGACAGAGAGCAATATTCGGCAATTCACGATGCATGAAGGCGACAGTATCGTAGTTCCGCCCGGCTCAACTCTCACCGTCTGGATATTCCGAAAGCAGCCCGGACAATCGACCTGGAAGATGGAATTCGAACTCAAAGAAAAAGCCGCCTGAGGCTTTTCGCAGTGTCTACCGCTCTCGCAAGCCGCGAGAGCGGTAAGTCGTCGTGTCGAGAATGAACGTCTTCGTCGAGTAAGTGCTGCCGAGATCGGCGTGGAGATTCGAGCTCCGCCAACCAGCTTGCCGCGAGCGCCGCCTCGATGCCGCCGCCGACAACTGAGCCGCGATCATGCCGATGGCTCCTCGCAGAGCTGAGCGCAGGTGCGGACTGGTGATGTCGGTCGATGCGGCCATAGCGCACCGCCACCGGTGGTCCAGGGCGGGACCTGCGGCGTAGCAGACCCACGCCTTGAGAACCAAGCAACCGCAATTTTCCGACCGGGTTGGCAGCCGGGCCTCTTGACCCGCGTGGCTTGGTAAGCATACTGGTCTGACCAAAATCAGACCAAAGAGACAGGGATGGAACTCAGGCGGTCCACCGACGGCGAAAAAGGGTTCGAGAAGGTGTTCGCCTTCCTGCGCGAGCGCCTGCTTGCAGGCTCGCTGAAGCCGGGCGACCGCCTGATCTCGGAACGCGAACTCGCTACCCTGCTCGGCGTCAGCCGGCCGATCGTCCGCGAAGCGCTGCGCGCCCTTACCGTGCTCGGCATCGTCGAGATCCGCGACCGCATCGGCACGGTGGTCACGCGGCCTGACGTCTCGGTGCTGAACGACTTCTTCACCTTCGCGCTGGCCCAGCAGGCGGACATGCTCGACGACGTCATGCAGGCGCGCGTCGCGATCGAATGCCAGGCGATCCGGCTCGCCTGCGAGCGCGCCAACATTGCCGATTTCGAACGGCTGCAGCGCGCGCTGGCGAAGATCGGGGAGACGATCGACGAGGCAGATGCGGGCGGCATGGCCGACTTCGACTTCCATCGCGCCATCGTGGTTGCCTCGCATTCGGAGACGCTGACGGTCCTGCACGGTTCGTTGGCGGGCCTGTTGACGCATTCGCACCGCAGCCGCCGCGAGCTGGTGCAGGCCTTCCCGTCGATGAAGACCTATCTGATCGACGATCACCGGCGCATCTTCGAAGCGGTCGTTGCGCGCGATCCGGAGCGCGCGGATGCGACGCTACGCAAGCATTTTGCCATCGGCGACGAATACCGCAGACGCGCCGTCGTCGGCGACATCGACAAGTCCAGCGCCTCGGGCTGATCGCAGACTGCCAATCGCTCAAGAAGCCGATCAAACAAGAAACGGACTGATGACATGGGACGGAACGACAAGGGCAATGTCGGCTTCATCGGCATCGGCACGATGGGCCGGGAGATGGTGCGCAATCTGCTGGTGGCCGGCCACGCGGTCCGCGTCTTCGATCTAAACGAAGCCGCCCTGGCCGATAGCATCAGGGAAGGCGCGACGCGTGCCGAGAGCCCCGCCGATGCCGCGCGAGGCGCCGATATCGTCATCACCATGCTGCCCGATACGCCCCATGTCGAGGCGACCATTTACGGCGAGCACGGCCTCCTGAAATCCCCGCCTCCCGGCAAGCTCATCGTCGACATGAGCACGATCTCGCCGGTTGCCGTTCGCCGCATCCATGGCGACCTGCAAAAAGCCAGTGTCGGCTTCATCGACGCGCCGGTCTCCGGCGGCCCCGTGGGCGCCAAGAACGCTGCGCTCTCAATCATGGCCGGCGGCGATGCCGACGCCTTTGCCCAGGCCGAGCCGTTCTTCCGTGCGATGGGCACGACCATCACGCATGTCGGCGCGTCCGGCGCCGGCCAGACCGTCAAGCTCTGCAATCAGCTGATCTGCGGCATCAACATCCAGGCGATCTGCGAAGCGCTCGCGCTCGGCCGTGCCTCGGGCCTCGATCTCAATCTGCTGCGCCGCGTGCTGCTCGGTGGCTCCGCCGCCTCCTGGATGCTCGACAAGCTCGGCCCCGCGATGATCGCGGGCGACGTCTCGGCCGGCTTCCGCATCGATCTGCAGCTCAAGGACCTCCGCCTCGTGCAGGAGCACGCGCAGGCGCTGAGCGTGCCGCTCCCCGGCACCGCGCTTGTCACCAGCCAATATGTCGATGCGCGCGCACATGGCGAAGGCAGCAACGGCAACCAGGCCCTGTTCCGCGTGTACGACCGCATGACCAACCAGGTAACCGGCTGAGCCGACGGCAATGAGCCTCCAACTCGACTTTCCCGCAGTGCTGGAGCGCTGGCCGAATTTCCTGGCCGGCGCCGTCCTCACGCTGGAGCTTGCGGCCTTCGCGACGGTGCTCGGCGCCCTGCTCGGCACGCTCGCGGCGGTCGGGCGCGGCACACACAATTCGCTGATCGCGGGCGCCTGCAAGGCCTATGTCGAGACCATCCGCAACACGCCGCTGCTGGTGCAGATCTTCCTGGTCTATTTCGGTCTCGCCAGCCTCGGCTTGAAATTCTCCGCCTTTGCCGTGGCGGTGGCCGCGCTGACGATCAATGTCGGCGCCTACACCGCCGAGATCATGCGCGCGGGTTTCGAGGCGATCCCGCGCGGACAGATCGAGGCGGCCGAAGGGCTGGCGCTGTCGCGCCTCCAGATCTACTGGCACATCATCCTGCTGCCGGCGATCGAGAAGGTCTATCCGGCGCTGACCAGCCAGTTCGTGCTGCTGATGCTGGCCTCCTCAGTCTGCTCGCAGATCTCGGCGGAAGAGCTCACCGCGGTCGCCAACTACATCCAGTCGGACACTTATCGGGCGTTCGAGACCTACATCATCGCCGCCGTGCTCTACGTCATCCTGTCGCTGGTGATGCGCGCGGGCTTCTGGGGCCTCGGCCTCGTGCTGTTTCCGCGCCGTCGCCGGCTCGGCACGCCGTTGTGAGATGACCATGGGCGGACATCTCAACATCAACCATCTGATGTTTTTGGGCCAGGGCGCGCTGTGGACCATTGGCCTGTCGATGATCGCGCTGATCGGCGGCGGCATCGTCGGCTTCGTGATCGCGCTCGCGCGGATCTCGCCGCTCAAATCCGTGCGGATCGCCAGTGCCGTCTATGTCCAGCTCATCCAGGGCACGCCGCTGCTCGTCATCCTGTTCCTCGGCTATTTTGGCCTTGCCGCGATCGGCCTCAAGGTCTCGCCGCTCGCTGCCGCCGGCGCCTCGCTGACGCTCTATGTCGCCGCCTATCTCGGCGAGATCTGGCGCGGCTGCATCCAGTCCGTGCCGAAGCCGCAATGGGAGGCCGCCGAGGGCCTCGCGCTGAGCCGGACGCAGCGCATGACGAAGGTGATCCTGCCGCAGGCGATCCGCATCGCGACGCCGCCGACCGTCGGCTTCATGGTGCAGATCATCAAGAACACCTCGCTGGCCTCCGTCGTCGGCTTCGTCGAGCTGATGCGCTCCGGCCAGATCGTCAACAACTCGCTGTTCGAGCCATTCGCCATCTACGCCATCATCGCCGTGACCTATTTCGCCATGTGCTATCCGCTGTCGCTGTTCAGCCAGAGACTGGAACGGCGGATGGGACGTGGCAGATCCAAGCTGGCGCCAGCCTGACATGCAGCAGAACGCACCCTCCTCCGAACCGATCGTATCGCTCCACAACGTGCAGAAGAGCTTCGGCCCGCTCCGTGTGCTCGACGGCGTCTCGTTTGCCGTCGAACGCGGCGAGGTGCTGGCACTGATCGGCCGCTCCGGTTCCGGCAAGAGCACGGCACTGCGCTGCATCGACCGCTTCGAGAAGGTCGACGGCGGCGAGATCGTCGTCTGCGGGCACCGTGTCGACCGTCCGGATGTGAACTTGCGCGCGCTGCGCCAGGATGTCGGCATCGTGTTCCAGAGCTACAATCTGTTTCCGCACCTCACGATCGAGCAGAACATCACGCTGGCCCCCTGCGCCGTGAAGGGCATCTCCGGCTCGCAGGCCAAGGACCTCGCGCGAAAAGTGCTGGCGCAGGTCGGGCTCGAGGAGAAGCTGCATGCCTATCCCGAACAGCTCTCCGGCGGCCAGCAGCAGCGCGCCGCGATCGCGCGCTCGCTGGCGATGCAGCCGAAAGTCATGCTGTTCGACGAGGTCACCTCCGCGCTCGACCCCGAACTCACCGGAGAAGTGCTGAAGGTGATCGAGCAATTGGCAGCCGATGGAATGACCATGGTGATGGTCACACACGAGATGGGCTTCGCCAGGGGCATCGCCGACCGGATCGTCTTCATGCATCGCGGCAAGGTCCACGAGACCGGGCCTGCCTCGATCCTGACGTCGCCGACGACGCCAGAGCTCACCCAATTCGTGGGTACTGGAAACTTAAAATCATAACAGGAGAGGAGAACTAGGGATGAGCAACAAGACATTGCTGGGGACAGCGGCCGCACTGTGCTGTTTCCTCATGGTGGCCGCCACGCCGGCATCGGCCGACCTGCTCGACGACATCATGAAAGCGAAGAAGATCCGCATTTCGACCGACCTCGCCATCCCGCCCTCGGGCATGATGGACAGCAGCATGAAGCCGACCGGCTCCGACGTCGAAGTGGCCCAGCTGCTCGCCAAGGACTGGGGGCTCGAGCTCGAGTTCATCCAGACCACGGGCGCGACCCGCATTCCCAATGTCCTGACCGGCAAGGCCGACATCATCATCTCCACCCTGTCGGTGACGCCTGAGCGCGCCAAGGTGATCGACTTCACCAAGCGCTACGCAACGCTTCAATCCGACATCGGTTGCCTGAAATCGCTCAACGTCAAGGACTGGCCTGACCTGAAGGACAAGGCGATCGGCGTCTCGCGTGGCACCACGCAGGACACAACCCTGTCCAATATGAAGGACAAGGAGCTGAAGATCGCCCGCTATGACGACGACGCTACGGAAGTGACGGCGGCCGTCTCCGGCCAGGTCGATTGTGTCGGCACCTCGGCGACGATCATCAACCAGATCGGTGTCAAGAATCCGGCCCGCGTCTTCGAGTCCAAAATTCCGCTGGCGACGTTCGACCTCGCCATCGGCCTCAAGAAGGGCGAGCAGCCTTTGATGGACAAGCTCAACGCCTGGATTACCGAGAACGTCAAAAACGGCAAGCTCAACGCAATCTACAAGAAATTCCACGGGGTCGAGCTGCCGCCCGACATGCGTAGCTGAACCAAGAGCCGTGACAGCCGCACGCGGCTGTCACGGTCAATGCAAGATCAAGAAGGACACCACATGCGTCTCGTCATCGGATCCGACCACGCCGGCTGGCCACTCAAGCAGACTGTCATCGATCACATCCGCAAGCTCGGCCACGACATCATCGACGTCGGCTCCTATGACGACAGGCCGGTGGATTTCCCCGACATCGCGCGGGCCGTGGCGCAGAAGGTCACCTCGGGCGAAGCCGCACGCGGCATCATGGTGTGCGGCACCGGCGTCGGCGCCTCGATCGCCGCCAACAAGATGAAGGGCATCCGCGCCGCGGTCTGCCACGACGTCCATTCCGCCCATCAGAGCGTCGAGCATGACGACGTCAACGTCATGTGCATCGGCGCGCAGATCGTCGGCGCCTGGCTCGCGGTGGATCTGGTCTCGTCCTACCTCTCCGCCGAATTTTCCACCGACGAGGATTTCCGCCGCCGCGTCGAGAAGCTGCGCGTCATGGACGAACAAGGCTGACGGGCTCTCCATGATCCTGGTGTTCGGGTCGCTCAACATCGATCTGGTCGCAGAGGTCCCGATCATTCCGGGTCCTGGCCGGACGGTGCTCGCGCCGTCCTACCAGACGCATTTCGGCGGCAAGGGCGCCAATCAGGCCGTCGCCGCCGCGCGGATCGCGGGACCTAAACGCGTGCGCATGGCGGGCCGCGTCGGCCGGGACGGATTTGGTGACAGCGCGATCGAGAACCTCCGGGCCAATGGCGTCGACGCCGATCTCGTCATCAGGACCGACGAGCCGACCGGCTGTGCGTTCATCACGGTCGATCAAGCCGGAGAGAACGCAATCACGGTGGCGAGCGGAGCCAACATGACTGCGAGCGCCGGAGATCTTGCGGCCGAGCTGCTCCATTCCGGCATCGTGCTGGTGCTTCAGATGGAAGTGCCCTTTGCGCAGGCGCTGGAAGCTGCGCGCAGAGCCGCATCGGCCTCCGGCACCGTGATCTGGAATCTCGCGCCCGTGCCGGACAAGATGACCCGGGAGATGGTGACGGCGCTTCTCGCCGTCACCGATTATCTCCTGGTCAACGAGCACGAGGCGCTCGACGCGGCCGCCGCCATCGGCCTCGCTTTCGCCGACTACGAAGCTGCAGCCGCCGGGCTTGCCGGAGCGGGCAACCTCACCTGCATCGTTACTGCCGGTGCGCAAGGCG
>NZ_JALBGZ010001569.1:0-488 GCF_023006515.1 Bradyrhizobium sp. PRIMUS42 | reverse complement strand
ATGCCGAGCCGCTCCGCATCCTGCCGGCGCTGCGCGCAGGGCTCGCCGCAATTCCGCAGGCGCCGATCCCGGCGCAGATCGAGTTCAACTCCGACCAGATCATGCTCGGCGGCCGTCCGCTGCAGAACATCTCAGCCGAGCTTCAGACCGACGGACGATCCTGGACCTTCCAGCGGCTCGAGCTGCGCGCGCCCGGCATGACGCAGCTCTCGCTCAATGGCGCGACGCCCGGCGCCGACAGTTTCAGCGGCCGTCTCAGCGTCGAATCGTCCGACCCGGATACGCTGATGGCCTGGCTCCAGGGTCGCAGCGAGATCAACCGCCGCAGCACGCGGCCGCTGCGTCTGGCCGGCGACGTGACGATCGCCGCCAACCATCTCGCCATCGACAGGCTGAAGGCCGACATCGAAGGCGGTACCGTCGAAGGGCGCATCGCCTTCGTGCAGACAGGCGCGAGCAAGGGCTCGCGGATCGACGCCGAGCTGAAG
>NZ_JALBGZ010001568.1:0-489 GCF_023006515.1 Bradyrhizobium sp. PRIMUS42 | reverse complement strand
GATCAGCCGCGTGCCACGTCACACCGGCCACCGCCGCTTGAGCTGAGCGCGCGATGCCATGGACCTCGAAGCCCCGACCGACCAGCGCGGGCAACAGCGCACGGCCGAGGAATCCTGACGCGCCCGTGACCAGGACCCGTTTCATGCGAGATGCGGCAGCGCGCGGTCGCGCGCGGACAGGATCGGATCAGGCAGCGGCCAGGCGATCGCCAGCGACGGATCGTCCCAGCGAATGCCGGAGGCGCCTTGCGCGTCATAGGGCACATCGATGCAATACATCAGCTCGGTCGCCTCGACGAGCGTCTGGAAGCCGTGCGCGCATCCGGCGGGGATGAACACGGCATTGCCGCGGTCGGCGGCGAGCTCGACCGAACACCATTGTCCATAGCTCGGCAGCGACCGGCGCAAATCGACGATCACGTCGAAGGCGCGGCCGGCAACGCACCGCACCAGCTTGGCCTCCGGCCGGCCGGCCTGGTAGTGCAGGCC
>NZ_JALBGZ010001567.1:0-489 GCF_023006515.1 Bradyrhizobium sp. PRIMUS42 | reverse complement strand
CCACGCTCGGAGAGGCCGGCGAGCGGCACGCCGGGATAGCGCTTGGCGAGCTGGGCCAGCGTCAAATAGACGAAGTCGGCGCGATCGCCGCCGGAGGGCACCGTGACCGCGCCATCGGCTTCGGCCTTCGGCTCACGGTCGATCAGCCGTCCGAGATGCGCGGCTTCCTGCGCGGGTTCTGGTGTTGCGATCAGCGTCTGCTTGATCCGCTTGGCGGAATTGGCGTGCTGCATCAGCTCGGGAATCCACACGGTCTCACGGGTCTTGTGCTGGCAGGCGAAGATGCGCACGCCGCCGGGCGCTTCCGCGGTCGGCCACATGAAAGTGCGGAATTTTGCCGCGGAGATCGTGCCATTCGGCAGCGTCACCGGCCGTTCGAAATCAGTCGGACCGATCGGCGTCAGGCCGCGCGCGCGGATCTCCTCCGCGCCCGCGGCGGAATCGACCGCGGTGAAGGCGATACGCTCGATGCCTTCGCCGTGCTTGTCC
>NZ_JALBGZ010001566.1:0-489 GCF_023006515.1 Bradyrhizobium sp. PRIMUS42 | reverse complement strand
GCCACCACGTGACCGTCGATCACGACCGCGGCCTGGCCGATGTCGAACGGACCGAGCGCGGTCAGCACCGCACGGCCGCGCGCGATGTCGGTCTTGCTGTTGTCGTTCGGCCAGGCGCGGCTGATGCAGCCCTCGGGCATCAGCAAGTCTGGCGCGACGTCCTTGATGCCGACCATGCGAAAGCCGTCCTGCTCGAGGATGCGGCCGACGCCGGACAGGAGATGATCGTCGCCGCCGCGGAAGGCGCGGATGACGCTGCCGAGCAGGCGCAGCGTCTTGACGTCGAACCGGATCTCCGAGAGCGAGGGCCGCACCAATGTGCCGATGAAGATCAGGTCGCGGCAGCCCTCCTCGCGAAACAGCCGCATTGCGCGGCCGAGCTGGCCGACCGAAATCCAGCGGTGACGGAATTTCTCCAGCCGCGCCGGATCGCAGGCCCCGCGAAGCGGAAACAGCACCGGCGTGATGCCGCGGGCGGCAAGCGAGTCG
>NZ_JALBGZ010001565.1:0-492 GCF_023006515.1 Bradyrhizobium sp. PRIMUS42 | reverse complement strand
CTGGACACGCCGCTCGATGCGATCGCGACGGACGACGGCACATGGGAGCTTCGCGACGGCGCCAAGGTCATGGCGACCGGGCGCGCGGCAAGCATCGAGCTTGCGCGCGTGGAGAAAGCCGGTTTGCCGGAAGCCGGCGCGGCCGAATTGCTGGCGCTGTCTAGGCCGCACGAGCATCCGTTGCCGAATTGTTTCGTATGTGGTCCCGCGCGGGCGAAAGGCGACGGCCTGCGCATCTTCGCCGGGCCGCTCAGCCGTCACGCACATACCGCCGTTCTCGCAGCAAGCTGGACGCCGGATCCGAGCCTCGCCGCCGAGGATGGCCTGGTCGCACCCGAATTCATCTGGTCGGCGCTCGATTGCCCAACCGGCTTTGCCTGCAATTACGATCAGCAGAGCGGCAGCTTCGACAAGACCCCGCTCCTGCTCGGGCGGATGTCGGCCCGGATCGAAGCCCGCCCGCGCCCCGGCGAGCCCAGCATCATCACGGCC
>NZ_JALBGZ010001564.1:0-494 GCF_023006515.1 Bradyrhizobium sp. PRIMUS42 | reverse complement strand
CGGGCGCCTTCGCAAGCAGCGCGCGCCAGATCGTGGCAGCGTCGTCCTTGCGGCCGTCCTGCTCGGCGGCGAGGCCGAGGAAGTAGTTCGCCTTGGGATCGTCAAGGTTCAGGGCGCGTGCACGCTCGAATTCGGTCTTGGCCTCGGCGGTCACCACACCGCCGGCGGCGGCCGAGAGCGCTTCGCCGAGATCGGACCGGCGCTCCGCGCTCTCGCCATTGTAGGTGAGCGAGTTGCGATAAGCGCGCACCGCGTCGTCGAAACGGCCGAGCCGCTCCAGCACCGGCGCGAGCACGTTCCAGCCGCGCCCGTCGGTCGGATTCTTCTCCAGATGGTCCTGGACCTGCGCCACGAGATTCTCGAGCGACTGCGCCATGCCGGACCCGGATCCGCGCTCCCGCTCCGCCAAGGGAAAATCCTGAAGCCGGGGCGAACCGAGTGGCATGTAGACGCCGATCGCAACGAGCGGCAGGCCGGCGAGCGCCAGCACGGCC
>NZ_JALBGZ010001563.1:0-494 GCF_023006515.1 Bradyrhizobium sp. PRIMUS42 | reverse complement strand
AGCTCCGGCAGCTCCGCGCAGAGCTCGTCGAGCAGCCCCGTGAACCGCCGCGCCGCAGCCTCATAAGCTGCGCGCACAGCGTCCGCGCGCCCCCTCGCCTCCACGATCAGATCGATCGGTCCATCCTGCAAATGCAGCCGCCGGCCATCAGACAGCAATGCGATTTGCGGGAGCCTTGTCATGCCCGGGGTCCCGGAATTGGATTCTGCCAGGGCAATTGCCTGATATCGTCGCCCCCCTGCACCTCGGCGAGCGGCTTCACATAATCCATGTGCCCGCCGAGCGCGGCGTAGTCCGACAGCTTCATCGTGAACTCGATCGGCGCGACCAGCGCTGGCGTCGGCACATAGCCGAACGCGCCCGCCGGCATCTGCGTCACGTCGACCATGTAGGTGATGCCGCCACCCGGCCAGACATAGACCGGCGCGCCGCCGCTGGTGACGCGCGTCAGCGCATCCTTCACCGAGCGCGTCAGCCGCACCGGATTGTCGGTG
>NZ_JALBGZ010001562.1:0-495 GCF_023006515.1 Bradyrhizobium sp. PRIMUS42 | reverse complement strand
GGCCTTGGTCGGCAGGCCGTAGGTCTGGAACGACGGAGCGCAACTCGGCATCGCGTCCGGGATCCGGTTGTTGGTCGCGCTGACGACGCCGCCGATCGAGGTGGAGCCGTAGCGCAGCGCGGCCGGCCCGCGCACCACTTCGATCTGGTTGGTCGCGAGCGGATCGATCGGGACGAAATGATCTTCGCCGAGGTCGGAGGCGCCGCTGGAATTGGTGCCGTTCTCGACGATGCCGACGCGGTTGACGTCGAGCCCGCGGATGATCGGCCGGCTGGAGGCGCCGGGCGCAAAGCTCGAGCCGGTGATGCCGGGCTTGGAGAACAGGAGATCGCCGAGCTGGCCGCCGCCTTCGCGGCGGATCTCCTCGTTCGGCACCACCGTGACCGTCGCGAACTGATTGGTCACGATTGGCAGCACGCCCTGCTGGGGCGCGGCAGGTACTGGGGCTGCCGGCGTTGCTTCCGCCGTTTGCTCGCGGTTGCTCACCCGAGCGGT
>NZ_JALBGZ010001561.1:0-496 GCF_023006515.1 Bradyrhizobium sp. PRIMUS42 | reverse complement strand
GATAGGCCGACAGCGGCGGCAGATAGCCACCGATCAGCAGCGGCTGCACCAGCACGAGACCGAGCGCGACGATCCCTGCGAAGCCGGCGATGATGTAGACCGGCCCGCGCCATGCGAGTTGCTCGCTTGTCGCAGCCAGTGCGACCGGCACGCCGATGGCCAGGGCAACGGCGACCCTGACCAGGATCACCCGCGCCGATCTCCAACCCGTCATTCGCCGGCCCGATCAGGCCGGCTGCAGAACGAAATGCGCCTCGAGGCTGGTTTCCTTCGCGCTCCGCATGACCGGCCGCAGGAAGACAGTTTTGAACTCGCCGCTGTCATAGGCGAGGTGGCCATGCGGCTGGCCGAAGATCGGGATGATCTGCGGCATCTCGAGCCGGAACCTGCCGTCCTTGTCGGTGAGCGTGGCGCCGTGGCTCTGCGGCTCGTGCTCCTGGCCTTCGACCGTGTGCGCCCAAATCTGGATACGCTGGCCCGCGAGCGGGGCGCCGTC
>NZ_JALBGZ010001560.1:0-497 GCF_023006515.1 Bradyrhizobium sp. PRIMUS42 | reverse complement strand
CCGACGATTGGATCGCCGAGCGCACCAAGCCGGGCGACGTCGTCGTGACATCGGACATTCCGCTGGCGAGCCGCTGCGTCAAGGCCGGCGCCGAGGTGATCGCGCCGAACGGAAAACCGTTCACGGAGGAGTCGATCGGGATGACGCTGGCGGTGCGCAACCTCATGACGGATTTGCGTTCGGCCGGCGAAGTCACCGGCGGCCCGCGATCGTTCTCCCCACGCGACCGCTCCACCTTCCTCTCGGCGCTCGACCAGACGCTGCGCCGCATCCAGCGCCGCCGCGCTGACCAGACTGCCACCAGTCAGGGCTGATCATGGCGCCGCCGCTGATCCAGTTGAAAGACATCAAGCTGACCTTTGGCGGCACGCCGCTGCTGTCAGGCGTCGAGCTCAATGTCGCGCCATCCGAGCGCGTCTGCCTGATCGGCCGCAACGGCTCGGGCAAGTCGACGCTGCTGAAGATCGCGGCCGGCCTTGTCGAGCCCGACGGCGGCA
>NZ_JALBGZ010000155.1:0-10701 GCF_023006515.1 Bradyrhizobium sp. PRIMUS42 | reverse complement strand
GCCGCGTCACGAGCTGATGCGCGCCCAGGCCGACGGACACGACCTTGATCTCGACGCGCTCGTGCGTGCGCGGTGCGATCTTCGCGCCGGCAGCGGCGGCAGCGGTCTCGATCGCATCCATGTTGCCATGCGTCCGCAAGGGCATGATCTTGCCGTCACGCTGCTCGTCGACGTCTCGCTGTCCACGGATGCCTGGGTCGATGGCTACCGCGTGCTCGACGTCGAGAAGGAGGCGCTGCTGGTGCTCGCCCACGGGCTTTCGGCCTGCGGCGATCACCACAGCATCCTGACCTTCACCTCGCGACGGCGCTCCTGGGTGCGGCTCGAAACCGTCAAGGCCTTCGGCGAGCCGATGAGCGGGGCGGTGGAGCGCCGGATCGGCGCGCTGAAGCCCGGTTATTACACGCGGATCGGCACGGCGGTGCGCCACGCCGCCGCCGAGCTCGCCCGCCAGCCGCAGCGCAAGAAGCTGCTGATCGTCCTCACCGACGGCAAGCCGAACGACGTCGATCATTACGAGGGCCGCTTCGCGGTCGAGGACACCCGCAAGTCGGTCCAGGAGGCGCGCCGGCTCGGCATCGCCGCCTTCGGCGTCACGGTTGATGCAACCGCGCAATCCTACTTCCCGACCCTGTTCGGCCGCGGCGGCTATGCCATCGTCGGCAACATCAAGCGGCTGCCCGCGGCACTGCCGGCGATCTATCGGCAGGTCGCGCATTGATGGCGGAAAAATCCCGAACGTCATGGGTCCTGAGTGAGCTATTGCTCATCAATTGAGTATATGATCGAATGGCTGAATGGACCACGGCCGGTCAAGTCCCGATCTGATCATCTTCGATTGCGACGGCGTGCTCGTCGACAGCGAACTGTTGAGCTGCCGGTGCCTGTCGGAAGTTCTCTCCGAGTTCGGCATCGCGCTCAGCGTAGAGCAGGCGCTCGAGCTCTTCCTGGGGCGCAGCACCAAGGCGATCGAGCAGCATTATCGCGATCTCGGGCAGGTCGTGCCGGACGGCTTTCTGCCGCGTTTGAAATCGAAAGTGCTGACGACGTTCGCAGCTTCGCTTCAGCCGATCCCCGGCATTGCGGGCGTGATGTCCGACTTGTCCGTGCCGTTTTGCGTGGCCTCATCCAGCGACATCGACCGCGTCGCGCTCTCGCTTGACGTCACTGGCCTGCGGGCGCATTTCGGCGAGCGGATCTACTCCGCGCAAATGGTCAGGCACGGCAAGCCGGCGCCCGATCTGTTTCTCCTCGCGGCGGAGAGGATGGGGGTGCAACCTTCGCGCACGCTGGTGGTCGAGGATAGCGTCAGCGGCGTGCAGGCGGGCAAGGCGGCCGGCATGACCGCCTGGGGATTTGTCGGCGGCAGCCATTATCGCGGACGCGACGGCCGGGCTATATTGTCCGGCGCGGGGGCCGACCGGGTGTTCTCGCGCATGATCGACTTCTGGGAGGCGTGAGGCCCGCATGGCCGCCGAGAACGACAGATCGCGACTCGACGACGCCGCGCGCGCCGGCTGGCTCTATTTCATTGCTGGTCACACCCAGGACGAGATCGCAAAGATGCTGCAGGTCTCGCGCGCCTCGGCGCAACGGCTGGTCTCGCTGTGCCTCGCCGAGCGCCTCATCACCTTCCGGCTCGAACATCCCATCGCCGCCTGCATGGAGCTTGCGGCGCGCCTGAAGGAACGCTTCGATCTCGTTCATTGCGAGGTGGTCCCGGCCGATCCAGCGGCGCCGCAAGCCACCGCGGGGATCGCCGAGCGTTGCGCCAACCTGCTTGATTCCACGCTGCGTTCGGAGACGCCGGTCATCGTCGCGCTCGGCACCGGCCGGGCGGTGCGCGCCGCAGTCGAGCGTGTCACGCCGATCGACCGGCCCAATCACCAGATCGTCTCGCTGGTCGGCAACATCTCCGCCGACGGCTCGGCGAGCTTTTACGATACCGTCGGCCGGCTCGCAGACCGCACCGGTGCGCGGCACTATCCGATGCCGCTGCCGTTCTTGATGTCGTCCGAGGACGAGCGCAACAAGATGGTCCGCATCGAGCCGATCGCCAAGGTGAAGGCGGTCGCCGCCAAGGCGGATTTGCGCCTCGTCGGCATCGGCCAGATGGACCAGAAGGCGCAGGTCCATGTCGACGGCTTCGTTACCCGCGACGAATTGTTCGAGATGATGCGGCTGGGCGCCATCGGCGAGATCACCGGCTGGGCCTATGATTCCAAGGGCCGCCTGCTCAAATCCGGCACCAACAAGCGCCTCACCAGCATTCCGCCGGAAGTGCCGGCGAAGGCCACGACGATCGCCGCGGCGATCGGTGCTGCCAAGGTGGTGGCGATCGCGGCGGCGCTGAGCGGGGGCCTGATCAACGGGTTGATCACCGACGAGACGACCGCAAAGGCGATCCTGGAGCGGTAGGTTCGTGCCGCATCGGGGTTCGGCTCCCTCTCCCGCTTGCGGGAGAGGGATGGGGAGAGGGTCTCTCCGCTGGCAAGATTCCCCAAGAGGAAAAAGCCCTCACCCCTATCGCATCTGCGATGCGATACGACCTCTCCCGCAAGAGGGAGAGGTCGAGCAAGCCGCCATGGCTGTGCAAGACATTTTCAAAACTTCCCGCACCGCAGCACTCATAAGTTGCGAGAACGCCTTTCCGCCTGCTTGACAACCGTCCTTGCTTGCGTTGAACATACGCTCAACGCGTGAGCATATGCTCAAAACGCGAGTTTGAGGGAGGTCACCGTGAAACACGTCTTGGGCGCCGTCTGCGGCGCGTCTGCACTTTTGCTGGCCGTCCCCGCGGTGGCCGAAACGACCCTGACGATCGCTACCGTCAACAACGGCGACATGATCCGCATGCAGGGGCTGACGGCCGAATTCACCAAGAAGAACCCCGACATTTCAGTGAAATGGGTGACGCTCGAGGAGAACGTGCTGCGCCAGCGCGTCACCACCGACATCGCCACCAAGGGCGGCCAGTTCGACGTGCTCACCATCGGCACCTATGAGGTGCCGATCTGGGCCAAGAAAGGCTGGCTGGTGCCGCTCGCCAATCTCGGTGGCGATTACGACGTCGCCGACCTCCTGCCCAAGATCAAGGATGCGGTCTCCGTCGACGGCAAGCTCTATGCCGCGCCGTTCTATGGCGAGAGTTCGATGGTGATGTATCGCACCGATTTGTTCGAGAAGGCCGGCCTGAAGATGCCGGAGAAGCCGACCTGGGATTTCGTGATCGATGCGGCCAAGAAGCTGACCGACAAGGGCGCCGGCACCTACGGCATCTGCCTCCGCGGCAAGGCCGGCTGGGGCGAGAACATGGCGTTCCTCTCGGCCATGGCCAATTCCTACGGTGCGCGCTGGTTCGACGAGAAGTGGGCGCCGCAATTCAACACGCCGGAATGGAAGGCGACGCTGACGACTTACGTCAACCTGATGAAGGAGGCCGGCCCTCCCGGCGCGAGCTCCAACGGGTTCAACGAGAATCTGGCGCTGTTCAATGCCGGCAAGTGCGCCATGTGGATCGACGCGACGGTCGCGGCATCCTTCGTCACCAACCCGAAGGACTCCAAGGTCGCCGACAAGGTCGGCTTCGCGCTCGCGCCCAACACCGGGCTCGGCAAGAACGCCAACTGGCTGTGGGCCTGGAACCTCGCGATCCCCGCCGGCTCCAAGAAGTCGGAAGCTGCCGAGAAGTTCATCGCCTGGGCGACGAGCAAGGATTACACCAAGCTCGTCGCGTCGAAAGAGGGCTGGGCCAACGTACCGCCGGGCACGCGCACCTCGCTCTACCAGAACCCCGACTATCTGAAGGTTGCCCCGTTCGCGAAGCTGACGCTGGCCTCGATCGACGCGGCCGATCCGAACAAGCCGACGGTGAAGCCGGTGCCTTATGTCGGCGTGCAATACGCCGCGATCCCCGAATTCCAGGGCATCGGCACCCAGGTCGGCCAGCAATTCTCGGCCGCGCTGGCGGGATCAATGACGGTGGATGCCGCGCTTACCGCGGCGCAGTCCGCGACCGAGCGCGAGATGAAGCGCGCCGGCTACATCAAGTGAACCCGAGCTCTTCCTCCTGAGCTCAGACTTGCGGCCATCCAGCGTCATGGATGGCCGCCTTCTTCCCGCCAGCGGAGAAGCGTTGATGGCAACCCGGCAGACGCAGTTCCTTGCGCGCTCGCTCCTGACGCCGGCGGTCGGGCTGCTGTTCGTCTGGATGATCGTTCCCCTGGCGCTGACGATCTATTTCTCCACGCTGCATTACAGCCTGCTCGATCCCGGCTCCGAGTCGTTTGTCGGGCTGGAGAACTTCCGCTACTTCCTCACCGATCCCGCCTTCCTGGCTTCGCTCCAGAACACGCTGGTGCTGGTCGGCTCGGTGCTGGCCCTGACGATCCTGCTCGGCATTCCGCTGGCGCTGTTGATGGACCAGCCGGTGATCGGACGCAATTTCGTGCGGCTGATGGTGATCGCTCCGTTTTTCGTGATGCCGACGGTCAGCGCGCTGGTCTGGAAGAATCTGCTGATGCACCCGGTCTCCGGCCTGTTCGCCTGGCTGGCCTCTCTGTTCGGCCTGACCCCGATCGACTGGTTCAACGACGTGCCGCTGTTTGCGGTGATCCTGATCGTGACGTGGCAATGGCTCCCGTTCGCGACGCTGATCCTGCTCACCGCGCTGCAATCGCTCGACGAGGAGCAGAAGGAGGCCGCCGAGATGGACGGCGCCAGCGCCGTCTCGACCTTCATCTACATCACGCTGCCGCACCTCGCGCGTCCCATCACAGTCGTGATTCTGATCGAGACCATCTTCCTGCTCACGGTGTTTGCAGAGATCTACGTCACCACGGGCGGCGGCCCCGGACTATCGACCACCAACATCGCTTTCCTGATCTATTCACAGGCGTTGATTCAGTACGACGTCGGCACGGCCTCGGCGGGCGGCCTGGTTGCGGTCGTGATCGCGAATATCGTCGCCTTCTTCCTGGTCCGCATCGTCGGCCGCAATCTGGAGGCGTGAGACCATGGCACGGATGGCGACGACGCAGCGGGTGGTGGTCTCGACGATCGGGGCTTGGTTCTTCGGCTTCCTGATCTTCTTCCCGATCCTCTGGATGGTGCTGGCGAGCTTCAAGACCGAGCTCGAGGCCTTCGCCGTGCCGCCATCCTTCCTGTTCTTTCATTGGACCACCGAGAATTACGCGACGGTGCAGGAGCGCAGCGACTATCTCCACCACGCGATGAACTCGATCATCATCGCCGGCGGCTCGACGCTCATCGCCCTCCTGATAGCCATTCCCGCGGCCTGGTCGATGGCGTTCTCGCCGACCAAGCGCACCAAGGACATCCTGCTCTGGATGCTCTCGACCAAGATGATGCCGCCGGTCGGCGTGCTGGTGCCGATCTACCTGATCTACAAGAGCTTCGGCCTGCTCGATTCCCGCATCGGTCTCGTCTTCATCCTGTGCCTCGGTAATCTGCCGATCGTGATCTGGATGCTCTTCACCTATTTCAAGGAGATCCCGCGCGACATCCTTGAAGCCGCGCGCATGGACGGCGCCACCATCGGCCGCGAGCTCGTCTACGTCTTGACGCCGATGGCGATCCCGGGGCTGGCCTCGACGATGCTGCTCAATTTGATCCTGGCCTGGAACGAGGCGTTCTGGACACTCAACCTGTCGACCTCGAACGCTGCGCCGCTCACCACATTCATCGCCTCCTATTCCAGCCCGGAAGGGCTGTTCTGGGCAAAGCTGTCCGCGGCCTCGACGCTGGCGATCGCCCCCATTCTCGTCCTCGGTTGGTTCAGCCAGAAGCAGCTCGTACGCGGGCTCACCTTTGGCGCGGTGAAGTAAAGGGCTGCCGGATCATGGGTCAGATCACACTTCAGGATGTACGGAAATCCTTCGGCCCTGTGCACATCATCAAAGGCGCCGATCTCGACATTGCCGACGGCTCCTTTGTGGTGTTCGTCGGTCCCTCCGGCTGCGGCAAGACCACGCTGCTGCGGCTGATCGCGGGGCTCGAGGACGTCTCCGGCGGCAAAATCCTGATCGACGGCAAGAACGTCGTCGACACGCCGCCCGCCAAGCGCGGGCTATCGATGGTGTTCCAGTCCTACGCGCTCTATCCGCATATGAGCGTGCGCGGCAATATCGGCTTCGGTCTGAAGATGGCGGGCCTTGCCAAGGACGAGATCAACCGCAAGGTCGAGGCCGCGGCCGCGACGCTGAACCTCACGCCCTATCTCGATCGCAAGCCGCGCGAGCTTTCCGGCGGCCAGCGCCAGCGTGTCGCGATCGGGCGGGCCATCGTGCGCGAGCCCAAGGCATTCCTGTTCGATGAGCCGCTGTCCAACCTCGATGCCGCGCTGCGCGTGCAGATGCGCATCGAGGTGACGCGGCTCCAGAAGCAGCTCGGCACCACCGCGATCTATGTCACCCACGACCAGGTCGAGGCCATGACCATGGCCGACAAGATCGTCGTGCTCAATGGCGGCAAGATCGAGCAATATGGGTCGCCCCTGGAGCTCTATGAGCGGCCCGCCAATCTCTTCGTCGCCGGCTTCATCGGCTCGCCCAAGATGAATTTCGTCACCGGAGAGTTCGCCTTGCAACGTGGCGCCGCCACCATCGGCGTGCGGCCGGAGCATCTCAAGATCGAGCGCGAGGGCGACGGCGGCTGGCTGGGAACCATCGCCGTCGCCGAGCATCTCGGCAGTGACACCTTCCTTTACGTCGATGCCGGTCAGATCGGCATGCTGACGGCTCGCTATATCGGCGAGTTGAGTTTGCACGCCGGCGACCGTGTGTCGCTGGCGCCGGACCCCGCGCGCATCCATCGCTTCGACGCGGGCGGCAAAGCGCTTCGAGGCTGACAAGAGACGGCAAGAAAACGGCAAGAAACGGAAAGACCATCATGTACCTGGAAAAATTCAAGCTGAACGGCAAAACCGCGTTCATCACCGGCGGCGGACAGGGCATTGGCCTTGGCTGCGCGGAAGCGCTGGCTGAAGCCGGCGCCAGGGTCATCATCGGCGACCGCGACAGCAAGGTCGCCGACAGCGCGAAAGCCAGCCTGAAGGCGAAGGGGTTTGACATCGAGACCGCGATCATGGACGTGACCGACACCAAGCGCGTGGCGGAGGTCGCCAACGATCTCGTCGCCCGCCACGGCAAGGTCGACATTCTCGTCAACAATGCCGGCATCGCCCGCAGCGAAACCCCGGCCGAGACCGTCACCGACGAGCACTGGCTCAACGTCATCGACGTCAACCTCAACGGCACCTTCTGGTGCTGCCGCGAATTCGGCAAGCACATGCTGAAGGCCGGAAGCGGCGCCATCGTCAATGTCGGCTCGATGTCCGGCTTCATCGTCAACAAGCCGCAGGAACAGTGCTTCTACAACGCCTCCAAGGCAGGCGTGCATCATCTGACCAAATCGCTGGCCGCCGAATGGGGCGCGCGCGGCATCCGCGTCAATGCGGTGGCGCCGACCTATATCGAGACGCCGCTCAACGCTTTCGTGAAGAGCAACGCCAAAATGTACGACGCCTGGATCGGTGGAACTCCGATGGCGCGGATGGGGCAGGTCGAGGAGATCGCCTCGGTCGTGCTGTTCCTGAGCTCGGAGGCCGCGAGCCTGATGACCGGCAGCATCGTGCTGGTGGATGGCGGCTACACTTGCTGGTAGGCTTGCGTCAAAATCGACGAAGCTGGAGCGACAATGCCGCGAGCGTATATCGGCGTCGACGTGGGGACCACGAGCACGCGGGCAGGGGTGTTTGACGAGGCCGGCACTCTGCTTGCGACCGCGCGGCACCCGATCAGGATCTGGCACGAGGCTGGCGACATCGTCGAGCAGTCATCCCAGGATATTTGGGACGCCTGCACGACATCGGTGCGGGCGGCAATGGCGGAAGCGGCCATCGCGCCCGATAGCGTCGGCGGCATCGGCTTCGACGCCACGTGCTCCCTCGTGGTGCTGGATCCGCAAGGCGAGCCGCTCACCGTCAGCGCATCCGGCGACAAGCAACGCAATGTCATCGTCTGGATGGATCATCGTGCCATCGCCGAGGCGCGGCTGATCAACGAGACCGAGGATGCCGTGTTGCGCTATGTCGGCGGCTCGATCTCGCCCGAGATGGAGATGCCGAAGCTGCTTTGGCTGAAGCGGCACCTTCGTGGGAGCTTTGACGCCGCTGGCCACTTCTTTGATCTCTCGGATTATTTGACCTGGCGCGCGACTGGCTCGCTGCAGCGCTCGACCTGCACCGTCACCTGCAAATGGAACTATCTCGCCCACGACGGCGGCGGCTGGAGCGCGCAATTCTTCAAGCGCATCGGTCTGTCCGACTTCGTCAACGAGAAATACGCCCGCATCGGCACCGGGATCGTTGCCCCCGGCACGCGGCTCGGCACCGGTCTCACCCGCGCGGCTGCGGCCGAGCTTTGCCTGTCGCCGGGCATACCGGTCGGTGCCTCGCTGATCGACGCGCATGCCGGCGGCATCGGCGCAATTGGTGGACGCGACGGCGCGGGCGGGGCGAGTGATGTCTGCGACCGGCTCGCCTACATCATGGGAACGTCGGCCTGCATCATGGCGACGACCCGCGAGCCGTGCTTCGTGCCCGGCGTGTGGGGACCTTATTACTCCGGCATGGTCCCGGATTTCTGGCTCAACGAGGGCGGCCAATCGGCGGCAGGTGCGGCGATCGACCATCTCCTCAAGTCGCATCCGGGCCATGCCGAGGCGAGCGCGGCGGCGCGCAGCGATGGCCTCGACCTCATCGACTTCCTCGAGCGCCGCATCATCGCGCGCGCGGGCAGCGTCAGCCGCGCCGCGCTGCTCGCTCGCGACCTTCATGTGCTTCCTGAGTTCATCGGCAACCGCTCGCCCTACGCCGACCCTGATACGCGCGCGGTGATCACGGGGCTCGATCTTGACACCGACATCGCCTCGATGGAGCGGCTGTTCGTTGCCGGCCTGTGCGGGCTCGCCTATGGGCTCACCGAAGTGATTGAAGCCTTTGCCGCGCATGGCGTGCGCTCCAGCATCATGATCATGGGGGGCGGCGCCAGTCGAAGCCCGCTGGTGCGGCAGATCATGGCGGATACGACGGGGCTGACGGTCGCGCTGCCGCAGACCAGGGAGCCGGTGCTACTGGGCGCGGCGATGCTGGGGGCGGTGGCCGGCGGCGCCTATGCTTCGATCGGCGAGACCATGGCCAAGATGTCGGCCCTGGGACGGAAGAGTGAGCCGACCGCGACTGACATGGCCGCGTTTCACACACGCAAACGCGAGGTCTACAAGCTGCTGCGCGAAGTCGATCGCGGCAGCCGCGCGGCGATGCGCGACCTCGCGAGAGGTTGAGACAAATGCTGATTGCCTGCGGCGATGCGCTGATCGATTTCGTGCCGACGCGAAACGCCGACGGGCGCGAGGCGGTGATGCCCGCGGTCGGCGGCTCATGCCTGAACGTCGCGATCGGCATGGCGCGGCTCGGCGCGCCGACCGGTTTTGTCGGCGGCATCTCGACCGACCTGTTCGGGCGCATGATCGCGGATCACGCTGCCGCCTCGCATGTCGACCTCAACCTCGCCACCCGCAGCGACCTTCAGACCACGCTCGCCTTTGTCCGCATCGTCGCGGGCGAGTCGCACTATGCCTTTTACGATGCCGAGACCGCGACGCGAAACTGGACCTACCGGCGCGGGTCCATACCCTTCGATACGGTCGAGGCCCTTCATGTCGGCTCGACCACGCTCGTCAACGACCAGGGAGCCGCCGAGACCAAAGCGCTGATCGTGGATGCGCGCGCATCCTCGACGATCTCCTTCGATCCGAACTGCCGGCCGAATCTGGTCAAGGACAAGCCGGCTTACCTGGCGCGCATGGCCGAGTTCGCCGGCAGCGCCGATCTCATCAAGATGTCGGACGTGGACTTCGCCTACCTCTTCGGCGACGAGCGTTATGAGCAGCGAGCGAGCGCGCTGCTGGGGCAGGGCGCCAGCCTCGTCGTCGTCACCCGCGGCAACAACGGCGCGATCGCGTGGCACGCGGGGGCGGGAGCGATCGAGGTCGCCGCGCCAAAGGTCGAGGTCGCCGACACCATCGGCGCCGGAGACAGCTTTCAGGCGGCGCTGCTTTTCGCGCTGCACAAGCAGGGGCGCCTTGCCCGGCAGCAGCTGAAGGCCATCAATGCCGACGAGCTCCGCCGCGCGCTGTCCTTTGCCACCAATTGCGCCGGCCTGACCTGCACCCGCCCGGGCGCCGACCCGCCCTGGAGCCGTGAGATCACCTCGCCCTTGTAGCCCGTCACAGCGGCGCGACGACTTTCTCGGCGCATTTGAGGAAGGTTCGGATCAGCGGGCTCTGAGAATCCCGCCGCCAGCAGACTGCGATATCGATGGAGTCGGTGGCGTCGCGCAGCGGCCTGAACACGATGCCGCGTGGTGCGCCAAGCTGCGCGCAGGCGGGTAGGATGGCGAGACCTTCACCGGCCAGAACCAGACTCATCGCCGAATGCACCGTCTCCACCCGGCTCGCAATCGGCATCACGACTTGATGCCGTCGCAGCAAGGCCGCGACCGCGGAGGAGGCGAGTTACGCGATAAAGACCGCGCGCTGGAAAGCGCTGTGGCCGGAGCTCACCGTGATCGCCACAGAGTGAGATCTTAGGGTGGGCAAAGCGTAGCGTGCCCACGCGTC
>NZ_JALBGZ010001559.1:0-498 GCF_023006515.1 Bradyrhizobium sp. PRIMUS42 | reverse complement strand
CCGAGTGCACCGGTCGCCGCCGGCGCGCGCCAGGCGACGAACAGGGTTGCGCCGACGAGAAGCGCGAACGCGATCAGCGCAAGGTCGGCATGCGCACTCGACAGCACGATCAGCATCGCGCCGAACAGGTAGGCACCGAGCGAGCTCGATGACACCGGCTCGATCTCGCCGTCTTCGATCGTCGGGCCGAACATGAAACCGCAGACGACGAGCAGTGCGGCCAGCACGAAACCCGCGATGACATGGAAGGCGTGTGGCGCGACCTGCAATTCTTCGGCGTCCAGACCCGGGAAGATCCACAACACGGCGAAGGCGATCGTGGTCACCGCCAGCCAGCGCCATAGCCGGATGCGGGCGAGGCCGAAGCTCGCGGCGGTGACGACCGCGAGGTAAATATAGAGCGCCCAATAGTCCGGCTTGCCGCTGGAGACGAGAACCGGCGTCACGAAGGCGCCGACCACGCCGAGGCCGGCGAGCGCCGGCCCGTGCAGCAGCGCG
>NZ_JALBGZ010001558.1:0-499 GCF_023006515.1 Bradyrhizobium sp. PRIMUS42 | reverse complement strand
CTCGGCTTCGTGCCGATGGCGCTCGCCACCGGCGCCGGCGCCGAAGTGCAGCGGCCGCTTGCGACCGTGGTGATCGGCGGCATCATCTCCTCGACGGTGCTGACATTGCTGGTGCTGCCGGCGCTCTACGTGCTGTTCCGTCGTGACGCAGGCACCGAAACGCCTACAATGGCGCCTGATTTGGCGACTTCCCGGGAGCGCTAGCATTGGGCAGCCACGATCATCACGGTCATCACCACCATGATCATGGCGACCATGCCCATGGTCATGGTCATGGTCACGACCACAGTCATGGTCACGGTCACGGCCATGTCCATGCCCCCGCGAATTTCGGCAAAGCCTTCGCGATCGGCATTTCGCTCAACACCGCGCTGGTCGTGGCCGAAGCCGTCTACGGCTATATCGGCAACTCCACCGCCCTGCTCGCCGACGCCGGCCACAATCTGTCCGACGTGCTCGGCCTGGTCGTGGCCTGGGGCGCCTCGATCGCGGCGCGGCG
>NZ_JALBGZ010001557.1:0-501 GCF_023006515.1 Bradyrhizobium sp. PRIMUS42 | reverse complement strand
CTGATGATGTGCGCTTCGGTGCTGCTCGGCGTCGAGGCGCGGCTCGCCAAGACCGACGCGATGCTGCTGCTTTGCGTGGTCGCGGCGATGGGGGCGATGGCGCGGGCCTATCTGTCCTGGCAGCGCGCCGAGGACGAGACGCATCCGCCCTGGAGCTGGCCCGCGATCTTCTGGACCGCGCTAGCCGTCGGCATCCTGATCAAGGGTCCGCTGATCCTGATGTTCGCAGGACTGACCATCCTTGCGCTCGCGATCCAGGACCGCGATGCCTCCTGGCTGTGGCGGCTGCGCCCGGTCTGGGGCCTGATGTGGATGCTGGTGCTGGTGTTGCCCTGGTTCGTCGCGATCTTCTGGCGCGCAGGCGAAACGTTCTTCGCCGATTCCGTCGGCGGCGACATGCTGAGCAAGCTGGGGGCCCAGGAATCCCACGGCGCGCCGCCCGGCCTGTACCTGGCGCTGTTCTGGATCACGTTCTGGCCGGGCGCGCCGCTCGCGGCGATG
>NZ_JALBGZ010001556.1:0-501 GCF_023006515.1 Bradyrhizobium sp. PRIMUS42 | reverse complement strand
CGAAGCAGGCGAAGAAGGAGGCAGCCCCCGCCGCCGCGCCGACGCTGCCGGCCGGTCCGGCGATCTATCCGAACGCGGTCGATCCGAAATATGCCAAGGAGACCGCTGGCAAGGCCCGCCTGCACACCTGTGTCGACCAGTACAACGCCAACAAGACCACCAACGGCAACGGCGGCTTGAAGTGGATCCAGAAGGGCGGCGGCTATTACAGCGAATGCACCAAAAAGCTGAAGGGCGCCGCCTGAACTCCGATCTAACGCGACCATGCGATGGCCGGAGCTGAGCTCCGGCCATTTCTCGTAAGCCGATCCTCTAGTCGAGCAGCTTTTCGGCCGATTTCGCCACCAGCTGCGCCCGCTTGCGCGGGCCGCGCTCGACGAACAAGAGGCTCTGGCCGAAGATGAAGCAGTAGAACAGGAAGGCCTGCGCCTCGGCCTCCTCGGCCGCAAGCCCGGTCGCGCGATAGAGCTCGGCCACGTGCTTGAGCCGCGCGGCGTCCAC
>NZ_JALBGZ010001555.1:0-503 GCF_023006515.1 Bradyrhizobium sp. PRIMUS42 | reverse complement strand
GTACCGCACGAGCGCGCCGATCGTCGCACTTGGCGGCGCGCAGGCGGCTATCCAATTGCTGCCGCAACTCGCGCCACCCCATCGTGCGCGCATCCTCGCGCCGACCTATAATGAGTATGCCGGCGTGTTGTCGGCTGCCGGCTGGGATGTCCAGGAGGTCGGGGAGATCGACGCGCTGGCGGGCGCGGATCTCGCCATCGTCGTCAATCCCAACAATCCCGATGGCCGGTGTCATTCGCCAGAGGATTTGCTGACACTGCTGCCGCGCGTTGGCCGTCTCGTGATCGACGAGAGCTTTGCCGATGCCGCTCCGCAGCTGTCACTCGCGTCGGACGCGGATCGGCCGGGGCTGCTGATCCTGCGCTCGTTCGGGAAGTTCTATGGCCTTGCCGGACTGCGGCTCGGGTTCGCGATCGGCAATGCGGCTGACGTCGCCAGGCTTGCTGCGATGTCCGGTCCCTGGCCCGTATCAGGGGCGGCGATCGCGATCGGCTGCCGCGCCT
>NZ_JALBGZ010001554.1:0-503 GCF_023006515.1 Bradyrhizobium sp. PRIMUS42 | reverse complement strand
TGCTCCATCTTCACCACCATCATCTCGACCGCGATGATGGCGTCGTCGACGAGCAGGCCGAGCGCGATGATCAGCGCACCCAGCGTGATGCGGTGCAAGTCGAGCGACATCATGTTCATGACGATGAAGACGATGCCGAGCACCAGCGGCACCGAGAGTGCGACCACGATGCCGGTGCGCCAGCCGAGCGCCAGGAACGAGACGAACAGCACGATGACGAGCGCTTCCATGAAGGAGTGCACGAACTCGCCGACGGCGTGCTCGACCACCTTGGGCTGGTCGGCGATCAGCTTGACATCGACGCCCTGCGGGACCGCCTTCATGAACTCGGCGGTCGCCTTCTCGACCTCCTTGCCGAGCTCGAGGATGTTGGCGCCCTTGGCGGTGACGACGCCGATGCCGATCGCGGCCTTGCCTTCCTGGCGGACGACGAAGCTCGGCGGATCGACATAGCCGTGGGTGACGGTGGCGATGTCGCCGAGGCGGAACACGCGGCCGTTGCT
>NZ_JALBGZ010001553.1:0-505 GCF_023006515.1 Bradyrhizobium sp. PRIMUS42 | reverse complement strand
GGCTGAGCGCCGGCAGGAAGCCGAGCAGCGCCCGCGCCTCCAGTACGCCCGAGCCCGGCATGTTGGCGACGACAACGCCGTCCTTGCGCAGCACGTCGATCAGGCCGGGGACGCCGAGATGCGAGGAGGCATCGAGCTCGAGCGGATCGAGCGAATTGGAATCGACGCGGCGGAGCAGCACGTCGAGGCGCTTCAACCCGGCGACCGTGCGGATGTGGATACGGTTGTCGCTGACCGCGAGATCGTCGCCCTCGACCAGGAGGAAACCGAGATAGCGCGCCAGCGTCGCGTGCTCGAAATAGGTCTCGCTGAAGCTGCCGGGGGTCAGCACGCCGATCCTGGGCTCGTCGCGGTCGGCGCGCGCGCGCAGGCTGTCGCGGAAGGCCTCGAAGAATGGCGCGACGCGCGGCACGTTCATCGACTTGTAGAGGTCGGAGAAGGCGCGCGAGAGCACCAGACGGTTCTCCAGCGCATAGCCCGCGCCCGAGGGCGCCTGGGTGCGGTC
>NZ_JALBGZ010001552.1:0-505 GCF_023006515.1 Bradyrhizobium sp. PRIMUS42 | reverse complement strand
GCATCGCGACCGT
Source organism: Bradyrhizobium sp. PRIMUS42 (assembly GCF_023006515.1). Lineage (NCBI taxonomy): Bacteria > Pseudomonadati > Pseudomonadota > Alphaproteobacteria > Hyphomicrobiales > Nitrobacteraceae > Bradyrhizobium > Bradyrhizobium sp. PRIMUS42. The sequence continues at coordinate 492 of NZ_JALBGZ010001552.1, read as the reverse complement.
CGGCGCCTGCGGCGGCTTTGCAGCGATCTGCGGTTCCTCGGTCGCGACCGCCGCGACCTTCTCCGCCGTGGCCTATCCCGAGATGCGCCGCTTCGGCTATCCGCAGTCCTTTGCCACCGGCGTGATCGCGGCCGGCGGAACGCTGGGCGCGATGCTGCCGCCCTCCACCGTGCTCGCGGTCTACGGCATCATCACCGAGCAGGACATCGGAAAGCTCTTCATCGCCGGCATCATCCCGGGCCTGCTGGCGATGAGCATGTACATGATCACGATCTTCCTGATCGGTTATTTCCGCCCCGACTTCCTGCCAAAGGGCAAGGTGACCCCGTGGCGCGAGCGCTTCGCCGGGTTGAAGGAGATCTGGGCGCCGGTGCTGCTGTTCGTGTTCGTCATCGGCGGCCTCTACGGCCTGCCCTATTTGCCGCGCTTCACGCCGACGGAGGCGGGCGGCGTCGGCGCCGCCGGCGCGTTCATCATCGGCGTGCTGACGGG
>NZ_JALBGZ010001551.1:0-506 GCF_023006515.1 Bradyrhizobium sp. PRIMUS42 | reverse complement strand
GTGTGGTCGCGGCCGGCGATCGTGGCGGCCACGCGGCTGCCGTCGGGGAGGCCGATCTCGACCTCACCCTCGTCGGCCAGCGCCTCGTCGGCGGTGACGATGAGGCCTGCCTTCCAGACAAAGCCGGTGGCACGGGAGCGATGCGAGTGCACGGAGACGATTGAGGGCGCGGTGCGCGCCACCACGTCCGCGAGGGCGGATGACAGTGAGGACAGGGCGGTCAGGTCGGTCATGGTAAGCTCCTGTAAGTTGTCCTCAATTTGGGATGTCGCGGGCGATTGCGAAACTGGCCGGGTGGCCAGGACCAGGACGGCTCTCCGTAGGATCACGGCCGACGAATATGTGATTGGGAGCGCCTCACGGGAACGTGTAGCAATCCGAAAATTGCGCCATTTCGTCTCAAGCATTTCAGCGAGTCCTGACCAATGACCATCGACCTCACCCGCCGCTCCCTGCTGCAACTCGCCGGCGCGACCTCGCTTGCGATGGCGGCCGCGGCCGCGGCG
>NZ_JALBGZ010001550.1:0-507 GCF_023006515.1 Bradyrhizobium sp. PRIMUS42 | reverse complement strand
CATCGACGCCGGCGGTGGCCGCGCTGTGTGCGGCGAGTGCCGGGCCGCGCCAGCGCATCGCCTCCAGATAGGTGATGGCGGGAACGGTGAGACCGTTCTGAAGCCGCATCAGGACCTGCGGGCCATAATCCTGCGGACGCTCGATCATCCAGCGCTTGTGGAAGGCGGCAGCTTCGGCGGCGAGCACGAGCTGGCTCGCAGAGGACAATTGCCGCTGGTCCGGCAGCTCGACCGTCACAATGTCGGCGCCCTCGCGCTTCAGCACCGCGATGGTCTCGTCCAGCACGCGCGCCACCTCGCTGTCGAGATCGTCGACATAGAAGGACGCGGGCACGCCGATCTTGAGGCCCTTCAGCGAGCCCTTGGTCGCAGCGACATAGTCCGACAGCGGCTCATGGCTGCAGGTCGAATCCGCGGGGTCCGCACCGGCCATCAGCGCCAGCAGCAGCGCGCAGTCCTCGGCGGTCCGTGCGAGCGGGCCGACGGTATCGAGCGATTGCGACAGCG
>NZ_JALBGZ010000154.1:0-10709 GCF_023006515.1 Bradyrhizobium sp. PRIMUS42 | reverse complement strand
CGACGCGGTCGGTGGCGAGCTCGTCGCGCGTGGTGCCGCGTCCGTCGGACGCGGAGCTTCAGGTGCCGGCAGGATTCAAGATCGAGCTGTTCGCCGAGGGCCTGCGCGCGCCGCGCATCATCAGGGTGGCGCCGAACGGCGATGTGTTCGTCGCGGAGACGCGGGCGGGCACCATCCGCGTGCTTCGCACTGGAGAGAGCGGCAAGGTCGCGACCAACGAGGTGTTTGCGACCGGGTTGAGGCAGCCATTCGGCATCGCCTTCTTTCCCAATGGCGACAACCCGCAATGGGTCTATGTCGCCAACACCGACGGCGTCGTTCGCTTTCCCTATCAGGCCGGCGATCTCAAGGCGCGCGGCAAGGCCGAGACCATCGTGGCGAGCCTGCCGCATGATGGCGGCCATTCCACCCGCGACATCGTCTTCACACCTGACAACAAGCGCATGTTGGTGTCGGTCGGCTCGCTCAGCAACGTCGCGGAAGGCATGGGTACGCCGCCGGGCGGAATGGAGGCGTGGTCGAAAGCGCAACCGCTCGGCGCGGCCTGGGCCAGCGAGACTGAGCGCGCCGCGGTGCTGGCCTTCAATCCTGACGGCAAGGAGCGCAAGATCTACGCCACCGGCATCCGTAACTGTGTCGGCCTTGCGATGCAGCCGCAGACCGGACTGCCCTGGTGCTCGACCAACGAACGCGACGGCCTCGGCGACGATCTGGTGCCCGATTACGTGACCTCCGTGAAGGAGGGCGGCTTCTACGGTTGGCCATGGTTCTATATCGGTAACAACGAGGATCCGCGCCACGCCGGCGCGCGGCAGGACCTCAGGGACAAGGTGACGGTGCCCGATGTGCTGATTCAGCCGCATTCGGCGTCGCTCGGCATGACCTTCTATCAAGGCACGCAGTTTCCGTCCGAGTACAAGGGCGACGCTTTCGCCGCCGAGCACGGCTCGTGGAACCGGTCGAAGCGCACCGGCTACAAGGTGATCCGCATCAAGATGAAGGACGGCAAGCCGACGGGCGAGTATGAGGATTTCGTCACGGGGTTTGTCGTGAGCGACACGGAGGTGTGGGGCAGGCCGGTGGGCGTAGCGGTTGCGAAGGACGGATCGCTGCTGGTCTCGGAAGACGGCAACGGCACGATCTGGCGGGTGACGAGCACGCGGCAGTGACCATGAACCCTCTCCCCTTGTGGGCCGGTTGCGTTGTTCGCCGATTGTGATTCCCTAGGGCGAACCTTGGGGGATCACGATGGCGGTGAAGCAGCCGAGTTATTGAGGCATGGTTACCGAAGGGGGCCGGTGCCAATGCGGCGTTGGAGCGGCTGGCCGGCTTGGTCAAATGATATCGCTTCGAGAAGCTGATGGCGCATTTGCGGGATGAAGGAAGCCCTGGCCGGCCGGGCTATCCGGTGCTGGTGCTGTTCCGTGCACTCCTGCTGCAATCGCTCTATGGTCTTTCGGAGCGCGAGCTCGAGGAGGCCTTGGGGGATCGTCTGTCATTCAAGCGCTTCGTGGGTCTCAGTCTTGAGGATGCAACGCCTGATCACACGGTCCTGAACCGCTTCCGGAACCAGCTTGTTGAGCAAGGCCTGCTGGAGAAGCTGTTTGGTGAACTCGATCGTCAGCTTGAGAATGCCGGCGTCATCCTCAAGCGCGGCACGAAGCTGGACGCAACCTTGATCCAAGCGGTGTCAGGGCCGCCGACGGAGGAACGAGCGTCGAACGATCCCGATGCCCGGTTCACCAGGCGGCAAGGCAAAAGCGGCACGACGACGAGCACAGGTGGAGACCACCTTCGCCACTCTCAAACGGCGCATGCGGCTGACCTGCATCCGCTATGTCGGCCTCGTCAAGGCAAGCGGGCAGATCCTGCTCGCCTCCATCGCATTCAACATGAGACGGTGGGCCGCGATCGCGGCTTGAGCCGTCCGCCGAGGGCACCAACCACCCCTTGTCGGCTCACTATCCCGACAACCGGCTCTCCCTGTGACTGTCGAGGCATCAAAAGAGTGGCGCAACAGGCCCACAGGGGAAGAAGGGAAGGGCAGCGTCTTTCGCCTCCGTTCACCCCCGTCTCACGCTCGCGCCGCCGTCCACCGGCAGCGTCACGCCGGTGATGAAGCCCGCTTCATCCGATGCCAGGAACAGCGCGGCGTTGGCGACGTCCCATCCGGTGCCCATTTTCTTTCGCAGCGGCACCTTGCTGTCGCGTTCGGCTTCGACCTCGGCGCGGGTCTTTTGCCATTCGCGGGCACGGGTATCGACGGCCATCGGCGTGTTCATCAGGCCGGGCAGGATGACGTTGGCGCGGATGCCGTATTCGGCGTTCTGGTAGGCGAGCTGTTCAGTGAAGGCGATCATCGCCGATTTCGTCGCCTTGTAGGCAACATAAGGGTAGGTCGTGATCGCCGCGATCGATGAGATGTTGATGATGGCGCCGCTTCGCTGCGCGCGCATGATCGGGATCACTTCTTTCGCGGCGAGGATGCAGCTCTTCAAATTGATCGCGACGACGCGGTCGAACGCCTCTTCGGTCAATTGCAGCAATTCGGCATCGCCGCCGGCAAGACTGACGCCGACATTGTTGTGCAGCACGTCGACCCGGCCCCAGCGCGATTGTGCATCCGCCACCATCGCCTTGATGTCGGCAGCCTTGGTCACGTCGGCCTTGAAGGCCGTTGCGGTGCCGTGTTCCGCGGCGATCATCGCAACCGTTTCCTGCGCCGACTCCAGATGATGGTCGACGCACAAGACCTTCGCGCCCTCGCGCGCGAAGGTCAGCGCAGTGGCGCGGCCGTTGCCCATGCCTTCGCCGGGGCTCTGGCCGGCGCCGACGACGATCGCAACCTTGTCCTTCAAGCGCATCTCATTCACTCCCCGACCCGAGTCCTGGTCATCCCCTTATTTTCGTGCAGATTAGCAACGGCCCCGCGCGGAGAGAAGGGCGCGGCTCCTGCGTTCATGTCATTGACATCACATGGAATTGCATGTTGCGGCCGGCCGATCGCCCATGGCTGCCCCTTGCGTATCGGAACCGTTCCGAGGTCGCCGCGTTTGTTGCGGAGCCCTTCCCGCGCTAGGCTCTGTCCCGGGGCTTCCCAACCGCCAGTGGCTTGCCGATGAATCTGCTCGATCCACAAGGGCCCGTGGCTGCGGCCAACAGCACCATCCTGGTCGATTCCGTCTTCATCATGCTCGTGATCGTGGTGCCGACCATTGTCGCGATCCTGGCCTTTGCGTTCTGGTTTCGCGCCTCTAATCCGCGCGCGCGGTTTCAGCCGGACTTCGTCTATTCCGGCCGGGTCGAGATGGTGGTGTGGGCCATTCCGGCGCTCACCGTCATCCTGCTCGGCGGTGTCGCCTGGATCGGCTCGCATCAGCTCGATCCCGCAGCACCCGTGCCGGGCACCGGCAGCCCGGTCCGCATCCAGGCCGTCTCGCTCGACTGGAAATGGCTGTTCATCTATCCGGATCAGCGCATTGCAACAGTCAACACGCTGACGGTGCCTGCCGGCGCCGAGCTGAATTTCCAGCTGACGTCATCGAGCGTGATGAACACGTTCTTCATCCCGCAACTCGGCAGCATGATCTACACCATGAACGGCATGGTGACGAAGCTGAACCTGCGCGCCGACAATGAAGGCAAGCTGCAGGGACTGTCGGCGCATTTCTCCGGCGACGGGTTTCCGGACATGATGTTCGACGTCAACGTGATCTCGCCGCTCGCCTTTCCGGAATGGGTGGCGACGACGGCGAAGGCCGATGCCGTGCTGAATGAGGACAGCTACAAGAAGCTGATGCAGCAGGGCATCGAGAAGGGCAGGCCGACCTATCGTCTCGAAGACCCGCGCCTGTTCGACCTGATCGCGACCCAGCACATTCCGCCAGGTCCAGGACCGGAGCTCGCATCCGAAGCGGGCCGGCCGCACAGTGGAGGCCATGATGCTCGGTAAGCTCGATTGGTCGGCCATCCCGTTCGACCAGCCGATTCCACTGATTGCGGGCGCAGTGGTGCTGATCGCGATCCTCGCGGTGCTGGTCTGGGTCGTGGTGAAGGGACATCTGCCCTATCTCTGGCACGAATGGATCACCAGCGTCGATCACAAGCGGATCGGCGTCATGTACATCCTGCTGGCTTCGGTCATGCTGCTGCGCGGCGGCAGCGACGCCATCATGATGCGCATCCAGCAGGCCATCGCCTATCAGTCGCAGGGCTATCTGCCGCCGGAGCACTACAACCAGATCTTCTCGGCGCACGGCACCATCATGATCTTCTTCGTGGCGATGCCCTTCGTAATCGGGCTGATGAACCTCGTCGTGCCGCTCCAGCTCGGCGTGCGCGACGTCGCGTTCCCGACGCTCAATTCGGTCGGGTTCTGGCTGACCGCGACCGGCGCGCTGCTGGTCAATCTCTCGCTCGTCATCGGCGAATTCGCGCGCACCGGCTGGCTCGCCTTTCCGCCGCTGTCGGGACTGTCCTATTCACCGGGGGTCGGCGTCGATTACTACGCCTGGTCGTTGCAGATATCCGGCGTTGGCACGCTGGTGGCCGGCATCAACCTGGTCACCACCGTGCTGAAGCTGCGCACCAAAGGCATGAACTATCTGCGCATGCCGATGTTCTGCTGGACCACGCTGGCCTCGAACCTCCTCATCGTTGCGGCCTTCCCGATCCTCACCGCCACGCTCGCGATGCTCTTGCTCGACCGTTACCTCGGCTTCCACTTCTTCACCAACGAGGCTGGCGGCAACGTCATGATGTTCATGAATTTGATCTGGGCCTGGGGCCATCCCGAGGTTTACATCCTGGTGCTGCCGGCATTCGGTATCTTCTCCGAGGTGGTCTCGACCTTCTCCGGCAAGGCGTTGTTCGGCTATCGTTCGATGGTGCTCGCGACCATGGCAATCTGCGTCGTCTCCTTCATGGTCTGGCTGCACCATTTCTTCACGATGGGTGCGGGCCCCGACGTGAACGCCATCTTCGGCATCGCCAGCATGATCATCGCGATACCGACAGGCGTGAAGATCTACAATTGGCTGTTCACGATGTATGGCGGCCGCATCCGTTTCGCGACGCCGATGCTGTGGTCGGTCGGCTTCATGGTGACATTCATCATCGGCGGTCTGACGGGCGTCCTGCTCGCCGTGCCGCCGGCTGATTTCATGCTTCACAACAGCATGTTCCTGGTGGCGCATTTCCACAATGTCATCATCGGCGGCGTGCTGTTCGGCGCCTTCGCCGGCTTCGAATATTGGTTTCCGAAGGCGTTCGGCTTCCGTCTCGACGAGCGCTGGGGCAAGGCCGGGTTCTGGTTCACCTTCCTTGGCTTCTTCATCACCTTCATCCCGCTCTATATCGCCGGCATGCTCGGCATGACGCGGCGGATGCAGCACTATGACGTCGCGGCGTGGCGGCCCTGGATGATCGTAGCAGCCGCTGGCATGGCCGTGCTGACGATCGGCGTGATCTGCCAGATCGTGCAGCTCGTGGTCAGCATTCGCAATCGCGAGGCTCTGCGCGACCGCACTGGCGATCCCTGGGATGGCCGCTCGCTGGAATGGGCGACCTCGTCGCCGCCGCCCGTGTTCAATTTCGCCTTCAATCCGGATGTGCGCGGCGAGGACGCTTATTGGCACATGAAGGCTCACGCCCAGCAGCAATCGCTCGAACGCGACGGGCCGGAATATCAGGACATCGAGATGCCCCGGAATTCCCCGACCGGCTTCGTCTGCGCGTTCTTCGCCACCATCATGGGCTTCGCGCTGATCTGGCACATCTGGTGGATGGTGATTCTGGGCGGCTTGGGCGCGTGGGCGACCTTCGTCGTGTTCGCCTGGCGGGACCACGACGAATACGTCATCCCGGCCGAGGAGGTCGCGACGATAGACCGCGTCAATATTGAGGAGCGGCGCAGCCTTGTCAGCATGGCGGGGACCGTCTGATGACGATGACCGCGACAGCCGGCCACGCGCACGCCGATCCTCATCACATCGGCGTCGTGATCGAGCATCCCGGACCCGCGTCGAAGCGGATCGTGACCGCCTACGGCTTCTGGATTTTCCTGCTCTCCGACATCGTGATGTTCTCCTGCTTCTTTGCAGCCTACGCGGTGCTGTCCGGCCAGACCGCGGACGGCCCCAAAGGCTCGGAGATTTTCGAGCAGAAGAACGTCGCGATCGAGACGGTCTGCCTGCTCTTGTCGAGCTTCACCTGCGGCATGGCCAGCATCGCGGCCGATGTGCGCAACCGGTTCTGGTTCTATCTCGGCATGAGCGTGACCTGCGTGCTCGGGCTGATATTCCTCGTTCTCGAGTTCCGCGAATTCGCCGATCTCGTCGCGCGCGGCTATGGCCCGTCCCGCAGCGCGTTCCTGACCGCATTCTTCTCGCTGGTCGGCTGCCACGGCCTGCATGTCTCCGCCGGCGTGTTGTGGCTGCTCACCATGATGGCCCAGGTGTTCGCCAAGGGCTTCCGTGCCGACATATTGCGGCGGATGATGTGCTTTGCGCTGTTCTGGCATGCGCTCGACATCATCTGGGTCGCAGTGTTCTCCGTCGTCTACCTGCTGGGGAGTGCCGCATGAGCGATCAGACGCATATGCCCGCCGGGCACGATCTCGCGCCAGGTGACGAAGAGCAACACAGTGTCGGCACCCGCATCGTCGGCTACGTCGTCGGCCTTGTCCTGGCGCTGCTGCTCACGGCGACGTCGTTCTTCATCGCCGGCACCGATCTGGTCTGGCAACCGTCCATCCCGGTCGCGCTGATCGTGCTCGCGATCGCGCAGATGGGCGTGCATCTGGTGTTCTTCCTGCACATCACCACCGGCCCGGACAACACCAACAACGTGCTGGCGCTCGCCTTCGGGCTGCTGGTGGTCTTCCTCGTGGTCGGCGGGACGGTCTGGATCATGGCGCATCTGAACGCCAACATGCCGCCGATGGACCACATCATGCGGATGCAGTGATAGAACCCGCCCCAAAAAGAAGAGCCGCTTGTGATGACAAGCGGCCCAAGTCTAGGGAGGAAACGCCCGAGCAAGGCGATCGGGCCGGAGCCGGATTGCCGCCAAGGAAACGCACGCGCAAGCGCTTGCGTCCGCATACAAATGCGGCAACTCCCGATGAAGTTCAAATCCGGATCAATACGGTCCCGGACTACCACTCAGGGGTGCGTGAGCGATTTTTTCACTTTGGCCGGCGGCAATTATAGGCCTTGCGGAAGCCGGCGGCCTGGGCGTCGTCCTCCGAGCAGAACCAGCGGTCCGGCTTGGTGGTTGCCGGGTAGCTTGGGCAGCCCCGCAGATGATAGATGCCGATATTGCCGGTGACGCGCGCGCGTACCGCAAGCTTGCCCTTGATGCTGCAGCTCGGCGGCATCGTCAGCTCTTCCGGGAACAGCACGGTGCGGATTTCCTTGTCGCGGTCCTGGCGGCAGGCAGCGCCCAGCAATGCGCCGTCCTTCTTGCCGGCGCGGAAGTCCTGCGGTGCAACAAAGCAGCCTTTCCAGATGCCGACGGCGGCTGTCTTGGCTTCGGTCGCGGCCGGCTTGACGTTCGCTTTGATCGGCTCCCGCGCGACAGCAAAGCCGAGCTTGACCAGCTGTTCGTTCAAAGTCGATTTGTCGCCCTCGGCCGTGCAGATCGCCCGGTGCCGCTTGCCGAAACTCTTCTCCGGCCCGACATCGTCACAGCGCACAGTCCGCTTGCCGATCAGCTTGGTCAGCTGGTCGCGAGCCTCGATGCCGCAGGTCCAGGGATCGGCGTGATCGTCGATACAGACTTGGTCCAGTTCGGGCGCGTCGACGCCGTCGAGCCGATAGGTGGCGTCGCCAAGCTGGATGGAATTGCCGTCGCGGACCGTCGCGGCGGCGGTCAGCGCGGAAGCCGGCTCGGAGGACGCCAGGAATCCGGGGAGGGCGAAAAACCCAACGAGCGCAAAAGCGCGGGCGGCGGCAAAGACATTTCGGAAGGACATACGGTCTCGCTATCGATGGCTCGGGCGCCTGTTCCTAGCATCCGGACGTGGCGATACCAATGGTCTGCACCCTGCGAAGTGCGACATTCCGGCCTCGCGGCTTTACTCCCCGCCCGCTCTGATCCTATCGTCCACGGGCCTTACTAACCGTACAGGCCGAATCGCCCGGAAAGCGGCGAGGGCGGGAGGAAAAGGTTGCGATGAAAGAGCCCGTGGACGTCCTGATCATCGGCGCCGGCGCTTCGGGCGCCGCGGTGGCGTGGTCGCTGGCCGAGACCAAGATGCACATTCTCTGCCTGGAGCAGGGCGGCTGGATGAACCCGGCGGAATATCCAAGCACGGGCCGGGACTGGGAGGCGAAATTCTATGGCGAATGGTCGTCGAGTCCGAACGTTCGCGGCCGGCCCGAGGACTATCCTGTCAACGACGACAATTCGCCGATCAAGGTCGTCAACTACAACGCGGTCGGCGGCTCGACGGTGATGTACACCGCGCACTGGCCGCGACTGCATCCCTCCGATTTCAAGGTGAAGACGCTGGACGGCGTCGCCGACGACTGGCCGATCGACTACGACGCGCTGACCCCGTTCTTCGAAGAGAACGACCGTATGATGGGCACGTCCGGCCTGTCAGGCGATCCGCTCTCGCCGCTGACGCATCCGCCGATGCCGCAGCAGCCGCTCGGATTGTCCGGCGCCATCATCGGCAAGGCCATGAACAAGCTCGGCTGGCACTGGTGGCCGTCGGACACGACGGTCGCGACGATGGACTATGAGGGCCGCGCCCGCTGCATCAATCTCGGCCATTGCACGCCGGCTTGTGCGCAGGGCGCGAAGTCTTCCACCGACATCACCTATTGGCCGCATGCGGTCCGCGCTGGCGTCGAGCTGCGCACCCATTGCCGGGTGCGCGAGATCACCACCGACGAGAACGGCATGGCTTCGGGCGTGGTCTATTACGACAAGGACGGCGTCGAGCAGTTCCAGCCGGCGCATGTCGTCATCATCGCGTGCAACGGCGTCGGCACGCCGCGACTGCTGCTGAACTCGGCGTCCTCGCGCTTTCCGAACGGCCTTGCCAATTCGTCAGGCCTCGTCGGCAAGAACCTGATGTTCCATCCTTATGCGCAGATCTACGGTTACGTGAAGGAGCCGACAGATAGCAACCGCGCGCCGCCGACCTGTTTGTGGAGCAAGGAGTGGTACGACACCGACCTCTCGCGCGGCTTCGTCCGCGGCTACGGCGTCCAGTTCGTGCGCGGGGCAGGGCCGGTGTTCGAGGCTGTCGTCAGCGAGCAGAAGGGCATTCTGCCCTGGGGCGAGGATCATCACCGCGTCTTCCGCAAGCTCAACGGCCATCGGCTGGGGTTCTCTGCAATCTGCGAGGATTTGCCGGAGGAGCACAACCAGGTCACGCTCGATCCGGTGCTGAAGGACAGCCACGGCATTCCCGCGCCGAAGATCAACTACACGATCAGCGAGAACAGCCGGAAGATGATGGAGCACGCGCTGGCGCGGGGCCGGGAGGTCCTCGAGACCGCCGGGGCGACCGACATCTGCATCAACTCGCCGATCCCCTGGGGCGGCTGGCACCTGCTCGGCACCGCGCGGATGGGCACCGATCCCGCGCGCTCCGTCGTCAACGAATGGGGGCGAACGCACGACGTGAAGAACCTCTTCATCGTCGACGGCAGCATCTTCGTCACCTCGGGCGGGGTGAACCCGACCTCCACCATCCAGGCCCTTGCGCTCTACATCGCCGACCAGATGAAGCAGCGCCTCGCCAATTTGTTCGATTGAGAATGATGATGCGCAAATCTCACAGCGTGCTAGGTGCACCTCTCCCGCTTGCGGGAGAGGTCGGCACGAAGTGCCGGGTGAGGGCTCTCTCCTCTGGGGGAGCCTCTTTGCGGAGACACCCTCTCCCCAACCCTCCCCCGCAAGCGGGGGAGGGAGCGCACCGTCACTGCGGAGGATACAATGCCTGATCAACTCTCTCTCTCGCCTCGGCAGCGCGATGACCTCCGTACCGTCGCTGCGATGATCGTACCCGCCAGCGACGAGTACAAGGTGCCCGGCGCAGACGATCCCGCGATCCAGGGCGATATCCTCGCCACGCTCGGCCGCGACACCAAATTGGTGACAGCGGCCCTGGATCATCTGGCGCGGCTGGCAGGTCAGCCGCTCGCCGGGCTCGATGCTGCCAGGCGCGATGCGGTGGCGCAGGAGTTCCGCGAGCACGGCGGCGCGGCTGCCGCAACGCTCGCCCGCGTCGTGCTACAATGCTATTATCGCGACGATCGCGTGCTGCACTCGCTCGGACTTGAGCCGCGCGCGCCGTTTCCCAAGGGCCATGTGCTTCCGGACGGCGACTGGTCATTGCTCGATCCGGTCAGGGCAAGACCTGTCAGCCTGAGAAGGGCACCCTAGCCATCTGGGTAGTCCAGCCCTGCGCTCCGGGCGCGCACCTTGTGCGGCAGGGAACAGGCCACCATCTGTGTGAGCCTTCAAGGACTCTTGCCATGCTGGATATTACCTCAGATATCGCCGATGACGCACCGTCATCGCGAACGGCGGCGGCTGCTCCGGTCGATGACCGGGCGCTGCTGGACGCCTATTCCAATGCCGTGATCGACGTGACCGACCGCGTCGGCCCTGCCGTCGTGCGCGTCGAGACCGGGCCAAAAGTGCCGAACGGCCGCGAGCGCGGCGGGCTCGGTTCGGGCATCGTGATC
>NZ_JALBGZ010001549.1:0-507 GCF_023006515.1 Bradyrhizobium sp. PRIMUS42 | reverse complement strand
CGTCCGGCCATGGCGCCGCGGGCCACACCGCATATCGCCGCCCCTTCTCGCCCAAGTGCACCCCCGGCCGTGAGCGAGCGATCGGGACCGCAGCGCGAGATGCTTTCGCGCCAATCCGCAGAACGCCAAGACCGCATCGACCGCTTGCAGCGACGCGTGCAGCAATTGCAATCGCAGAAGCCGGAAGGCACAAGGGCACGAGACCAGCAGCAACGGTTGCTGCAGTCGCAGAGCCGCCTTCTTGAGCGCGAGCAGCGCGTCCAACAGCGCTCGCAGCACGTCGAGCAGCGACAGCGCGAGATGCTGTCGCGCCAGACGACGGAGCGCCAGACCCGCATCGAACGCCTGCAGCAGCGCGTGCAGCAATTGCAGTCGCAAAAGCCGGAAGGTGCGCAGGCGCAACGTCAGCAGCAACGGATGCTCCAGACGCAGAACCGCCTGCTTGATCGTGAGCAGCGCGCCCAGCAAGGTGACCTGGCGCGCCAGCAGCGGCTCGGACTGCAGGCT